>CAYTJS010000180.1:0-8109 GCA_964438115.1 uncultured Iamiaceae bacterium | reverse complement strand
CCTCCATGCCCGCCGCGATCCAGGCCGCGTTCCAGCCCACGTTGCCGGCGCCGATGACCACGACCCGGCCGGGATGCACGCCCGGGGCCCCACCCAGCAGCACGCCGCGGCCACCGTTCTCGCGCTCGAGGTAATGGGCGCCGATCTGGGTGGCCATGCGCCCGGCCACCTCGCTCATCGGCGCGAGCAGGGGCAGGGCGCCGTTGTCGAGCTGGACGGTCTCGTAGGCCACGCCGGTGACACCGCCGGCGAGCAGGCCGTCGGCCACCTCGGGGTAGGCCGCCAGATGGAGGTACGTGAACAGGATCTGGCCGGGCCGGTAGGCGGCGATCTCCTCGGGCTGGGGCTCCTTCACCTTGCAGATGAGGTCGGTCCGCTCGACCAGCTCGGCCACGTCGGCGACCACCTCGGCCCCGGCGGCGGCGTAGTCGGCGTCGGGCAGCTCGGAGCTGGCCCCGGCCCCGGCCTCGATGAGCACCGACAGGCCGTGGTGGTGCAGTTCCCGCACGCCGTCGGGGGTCAGTGCCACCCGGTACTCGTTGTTCTTGACCTCGCGGGGGACCCCGATGACCAGGCCCCTGGCCGGAGAGCAGGCCATCCGGCCGGACTACGTTGCCGCGCATGTCCGCACCCGCCGTCGCCGTGCAGCCCACCGGGGTCCGGGACTGGCTGGCCGACGCCGTCCGCGCCGGCGGGGGTCGGGTGGTCGACCCCGACCATGCCGAGGGCCTGGTGTGGGCCTCCACGGGCGGCGCCGAGGACCTGGCCGCCCTGTTGACCGCCCACCCCGGGATTCGCTGGGTCCAACTGCCCTGGGCGGGCATCGAGCCGTTCGTGCCGGTCCTCGACGACGAGCGGACCTGGACCTGCGGCAAGGGCGTCTACGCCGTGCCCGTGGCCGAGCACGCCCTGGCCCTGACCCTGGCCGGGCTGCGGGGCCTGGTCGGCTACGGCCGGGCCGACCGGTGGACCGGTCCGGTGGGCCAGAACCTCGTCGGGGCCCCGGTCACGGTGCTGGGCGGAGGCGGGATCACCGAGGCGCTACTGCCCCTGCTCGTCCCCTTCGGCACCCGGGTGACCGTGGTGCGGCGCACCCCGGCGCCGATGGCGGGGGCGGCGGCGGTGGTCGGCCCCGACGACCTGCTCGCCGCCGTGGCCGACGCCCGGGTGGTGGTCCTGGCCCTGGCGCTGACGCCGGCGACCAGGGGCATCGTCGACGCCGAGGTGCTGACGGCCATGGGACCGCGGTGCTGGCTGGTGAACGTGGCCCGGGGCGGCCACGTGGTCACCGACGACCTGGTGGCCGCCCTCGACGCGGGGGCAATCGCCGGGGCGGCCCTCGACGTGACCGACCCCGAGCCGCTGCCGGACGGGCACCCGTTGTGGTCGGCTCCGACCTGCCTGATCACCCCCCACGTGGGCAACACCCCGGAGATGGCGGTGCCCCTGCTGGCCGCCCGCATCGAGGAGAACACGCGCCGGTTCGGGGCGGGGGAGGACCTGATCGGCCTCGTCGACCCGGTCGCCGGCTACTGAGCCGCCGCCGGGGTCGCGGCTACCGGGCGACGAAGTACTTGGCCCGGGGGTGGTGGCAGATCAGGGCGCAGGTGGTCTGCTCGGGCTGGAACTGGAAGCCCGTGTCCTCGTTGACCTCGATGCCGAGGGCGGCGGCGTCGAGCAGGTCGGCCACCTTCTCGTTGTCGGCCAGGTCGGGGCAGGCCGGGTAGCCGAACGAGTAGCGACCCCCGCGGTACTGCTGGCGGAAGAGGCCGTGCAGGTCGGGGCCGTCCTCGTCGGCGAAGCCCCACTCCTCGCGCACCCGGCGGTGCCACAACTCGGCCAGGGCCTCGGCCATCTCGACGCCCAGCCCGTGGAGGAGCAGGTACTCCTGGTAGCGGTCGGCGGCGAAGAGCTCGGCGGTCCGCTCGCTCACCGCCGCCCCCATCGTCACCAGGTGGAACGCGGCGTAGTCGACCTCGCCGCTGTCGGCGGGACGGAAGAAGTCGGCGATGCAGAGCCAGGGCGCCTTGCTCTGGCGGGGGAACCGGAAGCGGGCCAGCTCGCCCGTGCGGGTCTCGTCCTTCCACAGGACGAGGTCGTCGCCGTCCTGGTTGGCGGCGAACCAGCCGTAGGCCACCTGGGGCACGAGCAGGTCGTCGGCCTTGGCCAGGGCCAGCTGCTCGCGCAGGACGGGCCGGATGCGGTCCTTGAAGGCGGCGTCGTCCTCGCCGTCCTCGGGCCGGAACTGCCACTGGTTGCGGAACAGGGCGGTCTCGTTCAGGTAGCCGGCCACGTCGTCGAGGGCGATGCCCTTCACCACCCGGGTCCCGAGGAACGGCGGGGTGAACACGGGGTTGTCGGCGGCGACCTCGGGGGAGCGGGTGGGCCGCTCGACCCCGTCGTCCTCGTCGGTCCCACGTTCGGCCAGGCGGCTGCGCACCGTGGACTCGGAGGGGACCAGCCCCCAGTCGCCGAGGTCCTCGCCGAGGCGCCGGGCCTCGCCGATGCGGTCCATCACGTGGAGGCCCTCGAAGGCGTCCTTGCCGTAGAAGAGGCGGCCGTCGTAGATCTCGCGCAGGTCGCGCTCGACGTAGGAACGGGTGAGGGCGGCCCCGCCGAGCAGCACGGGGACGTCGCTCAGGCCCTGCGCGTTCAGCTCCTCGAGGTTGTCGCGCATGATGAGGGTGCTCTTCACCAGCAGGCCGCTCATGCCCAGGGCGTCGGCCCGGTGCTCCTTCACGGCCGCCACCATCTCGGCGATGCCGATCTTGATGCCGAGGTTCACCACCTCGTAGCCGTTGTTGGTGAGGATGATGTCGACGAGGTTCTTGCCGATGTCGTGGACGTCGCCCTTGACGGTGGCCAGCACCAGGCGACCCTTGCCGGCGTCGTCGGCCTTCTCCATGTGGGGCTCGAGGTGGCGCACGGCCGCCTTCATGGTCTCGGCCGACTGGAGCACGAAGGGCAACTGCATCTCGCCGCTGGCGAAGAGGTCGCCCACCACCCGCATGCCCGACAGCAGGGTGTCGTTGATGAGGTCGAGGGCCGAGGTCCCCTCGGCCAGGGCCTGGTCCAGGTCGGCCTCGAGGCCGTCGCGGTCGCCGTCGACGATGCGCTGCGACAGGCGCTGCTCGACGGGCCAGCCGGAGCGGTCCTCCTTCTCGACGGCCTCCACCTCCCCGTCCTCGAAGAGGGCGAGCAGGGCGGCCAGGGGGTCGTAGTGGGGGTCGGTGCCGTCGCCGCCGGCGGTGCCCCGCCGGTCGTGGACCAGGTCGAGGGCGACCCGGCGCTGCTCCTCGGGGATCCGGTTGAGGGGCATGATGCGGGCGGCGTGGACGATGGCCGAGTCGAGGCCGGCCTCGACGCACTCGTGCAGGAAGACCGAGTTGAGCACGTGGCGGGCGGCCGGCTTGAGGCCGAACGAGACGTTGGAGACCCCCAGGGTCGTGTGCACCCCGGGGAGCTCGGCCTTGATGCGACGGATGGCCTCGATGGTGGCCAGCCCGTCCCCGCGGAGATCCTCGTCGCCGGTGGACAGGGGGAAGGTGAGGGCGTCGAAGATGAGGTCGGAGGGCTCGAGCCCGTAGCGCCCAACGGCCAGGTCGTGGAGCCGGTGGGCGACCCGCAGCTTCCACTCGACGTCGCGGGCCTGGCCCTCCTCGTCGATGAGGAGGCAGATGGCGGCGGCGCCGTGCTCCCGGCACAGGCGGAACACCCGGTCGAGGCGGGAGCCGGGCGCCTCGCCGTCCTCGAGGTTGGCCGAGTTGAGGATGGACCGGCCGCCCACGTGGACGAGGGCGGCCTCCATCACCTCGGGCTCGGTGGAGTCGATCACGAGGGGGGCGGCCACCTGGGTGGCGAAGCGCCCGGCGACCTCGTCCATGTCGGCGGTGCCGTCGCGACCGACGTAGTCGACGCAGAGGTCGAGGACGTGGGCGCCCTCGGCCAGCTGCTCGCGGCCCATCAGCACGCAGGTGTCCCAGTCGGCGTCGAGCATCGCCTCGCGGAACTTCTTCGAGCCGTTGGCGTTGGTGCGCTCGCCGATGATGAGGAACGACGTGTCCTGCTCGAAGGGCACGAAGCTGTAGATCGACGTCGCCCCCGCCTCGTGACGGGGCGTGCGGGGCGCAGGGGTCAGGTCGCCGCACACCTCGGCGACCCGCCGGATGTGGTCGGGGCCGGTCCCGCAGCACCCGCCGACGACCTGGACACCCAGCTCGCTGATGAACCGGCGGTGGTGCTCGGCGAGCTGGTCGGGGGTGAGGTCGTAGAACATGGCCCCGTCGACCACCGACGGCAGCCCGGCGTTGGGCAGGCACGACACGGGCATCCGGGCGTGCTGGCTCAGGTGGCGCAGGTGCTCGCCCATCTCGGCGGGACCGGTGGCGCAGTTCAGCCCGATGACGTCGGGGCGCAGCGGGTCGACCGCGGCCAGGGCGGCGCCGATCTCGGTGCCGGGCAGCATCCGGCCCGTCAGCTCGATGGTCACCTGTACCTGCAGGGGGACCTCGCGGCCTTCGGCGGCCATGGCCCGGCGGGCGCCGGCCACGGCGGCCTTCAGGCCCAGGAGGTCGTACTGGGTCTCGATGATGAACAGGTCCACGCCGCCCTCGAGCAGGGCCCGGGCCTGGATCTCGTAGCTGTCGCGGAGTTCGGCGAAGCCGATGTGGCCCAGCGACGGCATCTTGGTGCCGGGGCCCATCGACCCGGCGACGAATCGCGGTCGGTCGGGCGTGGCGAAGTCGGTGGCGACCTCACGGGCGAGGCGGGCGGCGGCCACGTTCAGCTCGTGGGTCCGGTCGGCCAGGCCGTACTCGGCCAGGGGGACGGCGAAGCCGCCGAAGGTGTCGGTCTCGACCACGTCGGCGCCGGCCTCGAAGTAGGCGGCGTGCAGGGCCCGGATGGCGTCGGGCCGGGTCACGACCAGCAGCTCGTTGCAGCCCTCCAGCTCGGGACCGCCGAAGTCGTCGGCCGTGAGGCCGAGGCCCTGCAGGAAGGTCCCGGTCCCGCCGTCGTAGATCACGACGCGCTCGTTCAGGAGGTCGAGGAAGCCGGCCATCCGCAGGAGGCTACCGAGGGTCGGGGGGACCGCCCGGGGGAGTTCGTCGTCGGCGGAGTCGGCCCCGGAGGCGGTCGATGATCGACGGTCGTCGGGCCCGGGTCGCCCGCCCCCGTCCGGTGGCCTCGAGGTAGATGGCCTTGGCGGCGCCCAGGAGGGGCACGGCGACGAGGGCGCCGGGCACCCCGGCGACCGAGGCCCCGACGATCGCTCCCACCATGGTCGTGGGGGCCGACAGGTCCACCGCCTCGCCCACGATGAGGGGCGAGAGGATGTGGTTCTCGAAGTTGAGGTAGAGGACGAAGGCGATCAGGCACACCACACCGGTGGTGGCACTCTCGGTGAACCCGAGCAGGACGAAGGGGATGCCGGCCAGCGCGCCCCCGATCTGGGGGATGAGCGAGGCGATGGCCGCCCACAGGCCGAGGAGGGGGGCCAGCGGCACCCCGAGGACGAGGCCCACGCTCAGCACGTAGAGGCCGTGCAACAGGGCGACCAGCAGGGAGCCGGCGAAGTAGCGCCCGACGATGTCGTAGAACTGGCGCCCCGCCCGGTCGACCCGGTCCCGCTGCTCCCGGGGGGTGAGGCGCTGGGCCGCCCGCACCAGGCGATCGCCGTCGAGCAGCAGGGAGACGACGATGAGGCCGGTGGCGAGCGCCGCCACCAGGCCCGACAGGATCGACTCCGCCCGTCGGCCCAGGTCGGCGTCGGGGCCGGCCAGGGTCTCGGGCAGGTCGTTGATCCAGGCCTCGACCTTGGCCGGGACGTCGTTGCGCTCGAAGGTGGGGCCCACGAGCGGGAGCTCGTTGAGCTGCTCGACGACCTGGGGCAGGTCCCGGCCGAGGGTGCGGGCCTGGCGGGACGTCTCGGGCCCGACGAGGAGGGCCACCAACCCGATGGAGGTGAGGAAGAGGGCGACCACGCTGCCCACGGCGATGCCCCGGCGGACCGACAGCGTGGTCTGGACCTTGTCGACCAGCGGGTCGAGGGCCAGGGCGAGGAGGATGCCGATGACGACGAAGGTCAGGGTGCGGCTGGTGGCAGCCACCACGGCGAAGACGGCCACCAGCAGGACCACGGCCCCGCAGGCCAGGGCCGCCGAGCGCCAGTCCAGCTCGACCCGCAGCACCTCGGGCCCGGCGCCCGTCGTCGTGGCCTCGTCGCCCCCGGTCACAGGGGTACGGTAGGTCGGGTGGAGGGGTCGACGTCCGCATCGCCCCCCCGGGTCCTGCGCTTCACCACGTCGTCGGTCCTGCGGGCCGTCGCCATGGCGGCCGCCACCATCTCGGGCATCGCCGTGTTCCGGGCCGCCACCCGGCCCCTCGGTTGGGTCGTGGTGGCCGTGGTGGGTGCCGCCCTGCTGGGCCCGGTGGTCGTGCTCCTGCAGCGCGTGCTGCCCCGGGCCCTGGCCGTGGTGGTCACCCTCGTCCTCATGCTGGGCGTGGTCGGCGGCCTCGCCTACGGCCTCGTCGCCGACCTGGGCAACCAGCTCGACCGGGTCGAGCGCATCGCCCCCCGGGCGGCGGGCGAGCTCGAGCGGTCCGACCGCTTCGGCGAGTTCGCCCGCGAGATCGAGTTGCGGGACCGGGTCGTCACCTTCGTCGAGGAGCTACCCGACCGTCTCCGGGGCGGCAGCCGGGTCGAGGCCATCCAGTCGGCGGCCTCCCGGGGCGTCTCGTTCCTCATCACCTTCGTGCTCCTGGTGTTCATGCTGGCCTGGGGTCCCCGCTTCTTCGACGCCGGCCTGACCCAGCTCCGCGACGACGAGGCGCGGGCCCGGGTCCGGACCCTGGCCCTGTCCGCCTACGGCCGCTTCTGGCGCTACGTCGCCGCCACGATCGGGCGGGCGGCCCTGGCCGGACTGTTCGCCTATGCCGTGGTGCGCCTCGTCGACCTCCCGGCCCCCGTCCTGCTCGCGGTGTGGGTCGGGGCCTGGAGCGTGGTGCCCGCCCTCGGGGTGGTGGTCGGCTCCCTGGCCGTGGCCCTGGTGGCCGTGCCCGACTCCATGTCGCTGGCGGTGGGCCTCCTCATGGTCTTCGTGGGCTACCAGGTGGTCGACGCCGTGGTGATCGAGAAGCGCATCGACCGGGCCACCCTGCACCTCGGCTCGTTCGGCACGTTCGTGGCCGCCGCCCTCGGCCTCGAGGCCTACGGGGTCGGGGGCCTCGTCGTCGCCGTGCTCGCCGCCATGTTCGCCGCCGCCGTGGTGCGGACGCTGACCACCGAGGCCGCCGCCGCCGAGGCCACGGCCGAGGGCACGACGCCCGGCGAGGTCACGGCGGTGCCTGGGTAGCCTCGCCCGGGCGTGACGATCTACACGAAGAAGGGCGACGACGGCACGACCGGCCTGTTGTACGGCGGGCGCGTGCGCAAGGACGATCCCCGGCCCTGTGCCTACGGCGACGTCGACGAGGCCCAGGCGGCCCTCGGCGTGGTCCGGGCCCAGGCCGACGAGGAGCTGGCCACCGTGGTGCTCGGCCTCCAGCGCGACCTGTGGGTGCTGATGGCCGAGTTGGCCACCGAGGACGAGAACCAGGCCAAGCTGGTGGACGGCCAGAGCCGGACCACCGAGGCCATGGTCGACGCCCTGGCCGACCGGATCGACGAGTTCTCCGCCCGTTTCGAGCCCCCGACCGAGTTCGTGGTGCCCGGCGGCGACCCCGTCGCCGCCGCCCTCGACGTCGCCCGCACGGTCGTGCGCCGGGCCGAGCGCGCGGCGGTGGCCGTGGGCGGGGACGGCTGGGCGGTGCCCTACCTCAACCGCCTGAGTGATCTGCTGTGGACCCTGGCTCGCTGGCAGGAGGGCGAGTCCCTGACGACGAGGTCGGTGCGCCCGTGAGCGACCCCATCCAGTTCCCGACGGCTGCCGAGGCCGGTGACGCCGAGGTCCTCGTGGCCGGGGTCACCGCCGAGGGCGTGGCCGAGGCCCCCGACGGCCTCGGCGCCCATCTCGCCGCCCGCGGGTTCGAGGGCGAGGCCGGGGCCACGGTGCTCGTGCCCCGCGACGGCGGGGGGAGCCTTCTCCTGGTCGGCCTGGGGGCGGCCGACGC
>CAYTJS010000179.1:0-8221 GCA_964438115.1 uncultured Iamiaceae bacterium | reverse complement strand
CCGCCTGATGGTCGTGACCAAGGGCGACCTGTTCCACCAGGAGTCGAAGCTGGCCCGCTCGGGCCTGGTCGAGGCCCTCTGGCAGGTCGAGATCGTGGCCGAGAAGGACGTGCCCACCTACCGCCGGATCCTCGAACGCTACGACCTCGACCCCGAGCGCTTCCTCATGGTCGGCAACTCGGTGAAGTCCGACGTCCTGCCCGTGCTCGAACTGGGCGGCCGGGCCGTGCACATCGAGTACGACACCACCTGGGAGATGGAGCGGGCCGAGGTCGACGAGGGCCACGACCGCTTCTTCCGCCTCGAGTCGATCCGCGACCTGCCCGCGCTGATCGCCTCGCTCTAGCGGCCCGCCGCCCGCAGCCCCGCCCGCACCCGATCGGGGGTGAGCGGGATGCGGTCGAACCACACGCCGGTGGCGTCGTGGACGGCGGCCACGATGGCCGGGGCGAGCGGGATCATGGGCATCTCGGCCATGCCCCGGACCCCCCACGGCCCCTGCGGGTCGGGGTACTCGAGCAGCACGCTGCGCACCCGCTCGGCGACGTCACCGATGCCGGGGATCAGGTAGGTCGACAGCCGCGGGTTCCGGATGCGGGCGTCGGCCACCTGGAGGTCCTCGCTGAGGGCGTACCCGTGGGCCTGGGCCACCGCCCCGTGGACCTGGCCGTGGACCAGGTCGGGGTTGACCGCCCGGCCCACGTCGCTCACGTTCACCACCTCGTGGACCACGATCTGGCCGGTGGCCAGGTCGACCGAGAGGTCCACCGCCTGGGCGACGTAGCCGAAGGTGATGTTGCCGTCGCCGACGCCGGTCGCCGGGTCGAGGGCCTCGGTGGGGCGGGGCACGAACCGGAAGTGGCCCACCGCCGGGCGGTCCCCCTCCCGCCAGCGCTTCTCGGCCTCCTCGGCCGCCCCCTGGATGGCGTTGCCCGCCATGAACGTCATGCGCGACGCCGAGACACTGCCGCTGTCGCCGCTGTCGGCAGTGTCGGAGAAGTGGCCCCGCACGGCGTCCACCGGCACCCCCGTGGCCTCGGCCGCCATCTGGCAGAGGGCCGTGTGGGTGCCCTGCCCCACCTCGGCGGCGGCGTGGTACAGATCGACGGCGGTCGGCACCTCGTCGTCGGGATCGCCGTGGAGGACGAGGCGGGCCTCGCAGCGCTCGGGGAAGCCATAGGAGAAGCCCACGTTCTTGTACCCGCAGGCGAAGCCCCGGCCCCGGCGCACCGAGGCCGGTGACGGGGGCAGCGACGCCACGCCGCTGGGGACGGGCCGGTCGGGCAGGGGGCCACCCCAGCCCGCCTCCTCGGCGCAGCGGTCGACCACCTCGGGCAGGCTCACGCCCTCGGGCAGGGGCACCTGGGTGATGCCGATGCTGCCCTCCCGCAGCAGGTTGCGCCGCCGCACGTCGACCGGGTCGAGGCCCAGGGCCTCGGCCAGGCGGTTCATCTGGTTCTCGGCGACGAAGGCCCCCTGGGGCGCCCCGAAGCCCCGGAAGGCGCCGCCGGGGACGTTGTTGGTGTAGACGGCCCGGCTGTCGATGTGGGCGTTGGCGATCTCGTAGGGCCCGGCCACCGTGATGTGGAGGTTCCCCAGCACCTTGTTCGAGGTGTAGTTGTAGGCCCCGGCGTCGAGCAGGCAGTCGGCCTCGACCACGGTGACCACCCCCTCCCGGGTGGCACCCCAGCGGGTGTGGATGCGTCCGGCGTGGCGCTTGTGGTGGCCGACGATCGACTCCTCGCGGCTCCAGCGAGTGGTGACCGGCCGGGTCTCGCCCCGGGCGTGGAGATGACGGGCGGCCAGGGCGAGCGGGATGTGCACCGACAGGTCCTCGCGCCCCCCGAAGGCGCCGCCGATGGCCGGGTAGACGACCCGCACCTCGTCCTCGTCGAGGCCCAGGGCGTGGGCGATCTGCTCGCGGTCCTCGTGGGTCCACTGGCCCCCGACGACCACGGTGACCCGGCCCTCCTCGTCCACGTGGGCCAGCCCCGCCTCGGGCTGGAGGTAGGCGTGTTCCTGGTGCGGGAGCTCGTAGGTGGCCTCGATCACCACCTCGGCCGCCGCCCACCCCGCCTCGACGTCGCCCTTGCGGATGCGCAGGTGGTGGTAGGCGTTGCTGCCGGCCGGGGACTCGGGGTGCACCAGCACCTCGTCGCCGAGGGCGGCGTCGAGGTCGGTGACCACCGGCAGCGGCTCCCAGGTGGCCTCGACGGCGGCGGCCCCGGCCCGGGCCGCCTCGGGCGTCTCGGCCACGACCACCGCCAGGTGGTCGGCCTCCCACCGGCTCACGTCGGCGGCCACGGCGGCCGTGCTGGGCGCCACGCCGACGAGCACCGGCTGGTCGTTCATGGTCAGGCCGTACTCGTTGTGGGCCACGTCGGCGGCGGTGAGGACGGCCACCACGCCGGGGACGGCCTCGGCGGCCGTGGTGTCGAGGGCCACGAGGCGGGCGTGGGGCTGGTCGGTGAAGACGATGGTGGCGTGGAGGGCGTCGGCGGGGGCCAGGTCGGCCGGGAAGGTGGCCGCCCCCGTGACCTTGGCCGGGGCGTCGACGCGGGTGACCCGTTCCCCGACGCTCACGACCCGCCGTCCCGGGCCGCCACCGCGTCCTCGACGGCGGCGAACATCGCGTCGTAGCCCGTGCAGCGGCAGAGGTTGCCGGCCAGGCCCCGGCGCACCTCGTCGGCGTCGGGGTCCTCGACCTCGTCGAGCAGGGCGGCCCCGGCCACGAGGAACCCGGGGATGCAGAAGCCGCACTGGACGGCCGACCGGTCGATGTAGCCCTGTTGCAGGGGGTGGAGCCCGTCGGGGCCGGCCAGGCCCTCCACGGTGGTCACCTCGGCGCCGTGGGCCCGGGCGGCCGGTACCAGGCAGGCCAGTACCGCCTGGCCGTCGAGGAGGACGGTGCAGGCGCCGCACTCGCCCTCGGCGCAGCCTTCCTTGGTGCCGGTGAGCGGGGCGCCGTCGGGGCCGGGCTGCTCGCGCAACCAGTCGAGCAGGGTGCGCCCCGCCGCCCGCGGGGCCGACACCGCCACGCCGTTCACCGTGGCCGTCACCACGTCGTCGGCACCGTGGGTCACGCCGCCCCCGACCCCGGTGGGGCCGGCCGTGTGGCCGTGACCGCCGAGGGTGGGGACCCGATCGGGCCAGGTCGAGCGCTCGGCGCCGTCGCGGAGCGCGGTGAGGGCCCGGGTGACCAGCACCTCGACGGCCTCGGACCGGTAGGCGGCCGAGGCCCGGACGTCGTCGATGGGACGCACCGCGGCCCGGGCCGCCGCTGCTGCCGTCCCCACCGTCGCGTCGTCGAGGGTCGAGCCGACGAGCAGGGCCTCGACCTCGGCGAGCCGGACCACGGTCGGCGCCACACTGCCCACGGCCACGGCGGCGCCGGCCACCCGGTCGCCGTCGAGGTCGACCACGACGGCCAGGTGGACCACCGAGATGGCCTGAGCCCGGCGGTTCCCCAGCTTGGCGAAGAGCCCTCGCCGCCCCGGCCCCGGGCGCGGGATGCGCAGAGCCGTGACCAGTTCCCCCGGCGCGAGGGCGGTGGTGCGGAACCCGCTGACCAGCTCGGCCACCGGCAGCCGGCGGGTCCCGGCGGCCGACGCCACCTCGGCCACGGCGCCGAGGGCGAGCAGGGCCGAGAGCGTGTCGTTGGCCGGGCTGGCAGTGACCACGTTGCCCACGACCGTGGCCCGGTTGCGCAGGGGCGGGCCCCCGACCTCCAGGCAGGCCTGGGCGAGGGGCAGGGCCTCGGCGACCGCCAACGCGCTGGCCACCACCTCGTTGTGGGTGACCAGGGCACCGAGGACCAGGTCGTCGCCGTCCACGGCGATGGCCGACAGGCCCGGCAGCCGGGTGAGGTCGACCAGGTCGGTGACGTCGTCGCGCCCGCCCCGGGCCAGTTCGAGGAGGAGGTCTGTGCCCCCGGCCACCGCGCGGGCGCCGGGACGGGCCACCAGATCGAGGGCGGTGGCCAGGTCGGCGGGCTGGTGGTGGGTGAGGACAGGGGCGTGGTGCTGCTGGACCCGGTGCACGGTCAGTCCCCCGCCGGCTCGGCGCCGTTGTAGATCAGCCCGCCCCCGTCCACGTAGGCCTGGAGGATGCCCAAGGCCTCCGCCCCCAGGACGTCACGGGTCACGGCGATGCCCCGGCGGCCCAGGGCCTCGACCCAGTCGTCGGGCTTGTGCCCCTCGTCGAAGCCGATCGTGCGGATGGCCTCGTCCCGTACCCCGCAGACCAGGTGGGTGATGCCCGACCAGGGCAGGGCGCCCAGGCACATGGCGCAGGGCTCGGCCGTGGTCACCAGCTCGGCGTCGTGGTCGCCGAGGTCGAAGGAGCCCACCGCCACCCCGGCCAGGGCCAGGGCCACCACCTCGGCGTGGGCGATGCAGGCGTTGGTGGGGACCACGAGGTTGACGCCCAGGGCGAGGAGCCGACCCGACGGTCGGGCGAAGACGGCGGCGGCGAAGGGCCCGCCCGTGCGGTGCTCGACGTGGAGATGGGCGGCCTCGAGCACGAAGCGCATGCGGG
Organism: uncultured Iamiaceae bacterium; assembly: GCA_964438115.1. Lineage (GTDB taxonomy): Bacteria > Actinomycetota > Acidimicrobiia > Acidimicrobiales > DATDAH01 > DATDAH01. The sequence continues at coordinate 3,685 of CAYTJS010000179.1, read as the reverse complement.
CCTCGGGATCGGGGAACGGGTCGGGGGCCTTCGCCAACAGCCCGTCGGCCCAATCCGGCAGGCGCAGGAGCACCTCCCGGGGTGCCCCGCTCACCGCTCGTCGCGCACGTAAGGGACGCCCAGGGCGGCCGGGGCGCCCATGCGCTGGCGCAGGTCCCGGGTGCCCCACAGCACGAGGACCACGATGGTGAGGACGTAGGGCAGCATCGACAGCAGTTCGGCGGCCACGTCGACCCCTTCGCCCTGGAGCCAGAAGTTGGCCCGCCGGGCGAAGCCGAACAGGAAGGCGCCGAGCAGCACCCGCCAGGGCTTCCAGGAGCCGAAGACGACCAGGGCGAGGGCGATGAAGCCGATGCCCGCGGTGGTGGCGTCCTGGCTCCACGACGGGACGTCGGCCATGATCAGGTAGCCGCCGGCCAGGCCGGCCAGCAGGCCCCCGAGCATGACGTGGACGTAGCGGACGGCCAGGACCGACACGCCCATGCTGTCGGCGGTGGCCGGGGACTCACCCACCGCCCGCAGGCTGAGACCCAGGCGGGTGCGGCGCAGGTAGAACGAGATGACGGCGGCCAGCAGGATCGTCACGTAGACGAGCGGGTCGTGGTCGAAGAGGACGGGGCCCAGCACCGGGATGTCGGCCAGTGGCCCGAGGTCGATGGGCCGTAGGCCCACCTCGAGGGGGACGCCCTCCACCGGCTTGCCGACGAAGGTGGCCAGGCCGGTGCCGAAGATCACCAGGGCCAGGCCCGAGACGATCTGGTTGGCCCGGAACGTCACCGAGAGCACGGCGTGGACCAGGGACAGGGCGGTGCCGGCCAGGGCCCCCACCACCAGCGCCAGCCACAGGTTGCCCCAGGCGTCGGCGGCCAGGAAGGCGGCGACCGCCCCCACCAGCATCATCCCCTCCACCCCGAGGTTCAGGACACCGGATCGCTCGGCCAGTGTCTCGCCCAGGGCGGCCAGCGCGATGGGCACGGCGGCACCCACCGCCGCCGCCAGGGTCAGGATGCTCGCCCACTCGTTCATGCCGGCACCGCCTCGGCCGGGACCTCGACCGTCCGGCGCCGGATCCGGAGCCGGTTGCGGGCGAAGACCTCGCCACCGATGGCGAAGAGCAGGATGGCGCCCTGCAGCATGAGTGAGACCTCGACGGGGACCCGCTCCCCCGGCACCGACTGCAGGGCGATGCCGGCGTTGCGCAGCCCGCCGAGGAAGACGGCCACCACGATGACCGCCCACGGGTTGTAGCGGGCCAGGGCGGCCACGACGATGCCGGCGAAGCCGAGGCCCAGCTCGAGCCCGTTGGGGTCGAGGGCATGGGCCCGGCCCGCCACCTCGACGCCGCCGGCCAGGCCGCCGAGCAGGCCCGAGAGCAGGAGCACCACGATGATCGTGCGCCCCACCGGGATGCCGGCGTACCGGGCCGCCTTCGGCGCCGACCCGACCACGTCCATGTCGAAGCCGAACGAGGTGAAACGCACCAGGGCCCACGCGAGCACGGCGGCCACCACGGCCACCACGAAGCCCAGGTGGATGCGGGTGTCGCTGTAGAGGGGTAGCTCGGCCACCCGGTCGATGGCCAGGCCCTGCGGGAAGTTCGTCGACAGCGGGTCCCGCCAGTAGGACCGGGTGCCGAAGATCAGGTAGCGCATGAGGAACAGGGCCACGAAGGTCAGCATCAGCGTGGTGATGATCTCGCTGGTGCCGAAGCGGGCCCGGAACCAGGCGGCCGGCAGCGCCCAGAGCGCCCCGGCCACGGCCCCGGCCGCCAGCACCACCGCCACCGCCAGCGGCCCCGGCAGGTCGGGGGCGAGGGCCAGGCCGGCCCAACTGGCCCCGATGGCGCCCACGTAGAGCTGACCCTCGGCGCCGATGTTGAACAGGTTCATGCGGAAGCTGATGGCGGCGGCCAAACCGGTGAGGATCAGGGGGATGGCCGTGGCCACGCTGTCGGTGAGGCCGAAGCGGGTGGTGAAGCTGGCCTCGAACATGTCCTGGTAGACGGTGGCGGGCGAGAACCCCTCGATGAGGAGGAACACCCCGGCCACCACCAGCGCCACCAGGATCGACAGGATCGGCGTCAGCAGGTCGCGGGCGACGCTCGTGTCGAGGCGGTGCTCGAGGCGCACCTCGATGCGGAACGGACTCATGCGGTCGTCGCCTCCTCCGGGCTGACCCCCGCCATGGCCAGGCCCAGCTCCTCCAACGTCAGGTCGTCGGCACCCCCCTCCAGGGCGATGCGGCCCCGGTAGAGCACCACGATGCGGTCGCTCAGGCCGCGCACCTCTTCGAGATCCTCGGAGATCAGCAGGACCCCGCCGCCCCGCTCCCGGGCCTCGTGCAACTGCTGGCGGACGAACTCGGCGGCGCCGATGTCGAGGCCGCGCGTGGGCGAGGCCACCACCGCCGCCCGGGGCCCGTCGCCGACGGCCAGGTCGGCCAGTTCGCGGGCCAGCAGCACCTTCTGGGCGTTGCCGCCCGAGAGCACCCGGGCCTCGGCCTCGGTGCCGGGTGCCTTGATCTCGTACTCCTCGATGGCCGCGGCGGCGTCGGCCCGGGCCGCCTTGCGGTCGAGCAGGAACCGCCGGGGCCGGGTCAGCAACATGTTGTCGGTCAGGGACAGCGACGGCACCAGGCCGGTGCCGAGGCGGTCGTCGGGCACGAAGGCCAGCCCAGCGGCCCGAGCCCGGACCGGCCCCTTGCCGGTCACGTCGTCGCCGCCCACGAGGACCGACCCGCTCGTCGGCGGGGCCACGCCGGCCAGCACCTCGGCCAGTTCGCCCTGCCCGTTCCCGGCCACGCCGGCCACGCCCAGGATCTCGCCGGCCCGGACCTCGAGCTCGACCTCGTCGAGGAGCACCCGCTCCTCGTCCCGCAGGGTCACGCCGCGGGCGGCGAGGACCACCTCGCCCGCCGTCGTGGCGGCCCGGCGCACCTCGAGGTCCACCGGTCGACCGACCATGAGTTCGGCCAACTGGCGCTCGCTGGTCGGATCCGCGATCTCGCCGGTCACCCGGCCGTTGCGCATGACGGTCACCTTGTGGCTGACCGCCATGACCTCCCCCAGCTTGTGGGAGATGAACACGATGGCCTTGCCCGCCGCCGCCATGGCCTCGACCGTGGCGAAGAGGGCGTCGGCCTCGGCCGGCGTGAGCACGGCCGTGGGTTCGTCGAGGAGCAGCACGTCGGCCCCCCGGTAGAGCATCTTCACGATCTCGACCCGCTGCCGCTGGCCCATGGCCAGGTCGGCAACGCGGGCGCGGGGATCGACCGGGAGGCCGAACCGCTCCCCGATCTCGGCGACCCGGGCCTCGACCTCACGCTGGTGCAGCACGTGGCCCTGGTCGGGGTCCCCGAGCACGACGTTCTCGGCCACGGTGAAGCGCTCCACCAGCCGAAAGTGCTGGTGGACCATGCCGATGCCGTGGGCCAGGCCCTCGCGGGGGCTCCGTAGCCGCACCGGCTCCTCCCCCCGCAGCACCTGCCCCGCGTCGGGCTGGTAGAGCCCGCACAGGATGGAGGCCAGCGTCGACTTGCCGGCTCCGTTCTCCCCCAGGAGGGTGTGGACCTCGCCCTCGGCGAGGACGAAGTCGACCTGGTCGTTGGCGACCACACCCGGGAAGGCCTTGGTGACCTGCCGGGCCTCCACGGCGATGCGCCGGACCCGGCAAGCACCCAGGACAGA
>CAYTJS010000178.1:0-8246 GCA_964438115.1 uncultured Iamiaceae bacterium | reverse complement strand
CGACCGCCGCACCACCTGGGCCGAGTTCGACCGTCGGGCCGACGGCGTGGCCCGGGCCCTGCTCGACGCCGGGGCCGAGCAGGGCGACAAGGTCGCCCTCTACGTCCACAACGCCCCCGAGTACCTCGAGGCCTGCTACGGCGCCTGGAAGGCGGGTCTGGCCCCGGTCAACACCAACTACCGGTACGCCGAGGACGAGCTGGCCTACCTGTGGGACAACGCCGACGCCGTCGCCGTCGTGTTCCACGGGACCTTCGCCGCCACCACCGCCGCCGTCCGGGACCGGGTCCCCGTGCGGCTCTGGCTCTGGGTCGACGACGGCACCGGGCCCTGCCCCGAGTGGGCCACCCCCTACGAGGACGCCGCCACCGCCGCCACCGACCGCACCGTGGCCCCCTGGGGCCGCGACGGCGACGACCTGCTCATGCTCTACACGGGCGGCACCACCGGCATGCCCAAGGGCGTGATGTGGCGCCAGGACGACCTCTTCCGCAGCTTCGCCGGCACGGTGGCCCCCGCCTACCCCGCCGACCCCGACCTCGACGCCGTCCGGGCCGCCCTGGCCGGCCCCGGCCCCGTGCACGTCCCGGCCTGTCCCCTCATGCACGGCACCGGGTGGTTCACCGCCCTCATGGCGATGATGACCGGTGGCTGCGTGGTCACCCTGACCGGCGCGTCCTTCGACGCCGTCGAGTTGCTCGACACCGTCGAGCGGGAGGGCGTCAACATGATGGCCATCGTCGGCGACGCCTTCGCCAGGCCGATGCTGCGGGCCCTCGACGCCGAACCCGACCGGTGGGACCTCTCCAGCCTCGTCGCCATGATCTCGTCAGGGGTGATGTGGAGCGAGGCGTCCAAGGCCGCCCTGCTCGAGCACCACCCGGGGATGATCCTCCAGGACGCCTTCTCGTCGTCGGAGGCCCTCAACATGGGGGCGTCGGTGTCGGCGGCGGGCGCCGCCGCCCAGACGGCCACGTTCACCCTCGGCCCCGATGCCCTGGTCATCGGCGAGGACGGCCGTCCGCTCGAGCCCGGCCGCGACGAGATCGGCCGGGTCGCCGTGGGCGGGGCCGTCCCGCTCGGCTACTACAAGGACCCCGAGAAGTCGGCGGCCACCTTCATCGAGATCGACGGCAAGCGGTACTCGATGCCCGGCGACTGGGCCCGGGTCGAGGCCGACGGCTCCCTCACCCTCCTGGGCCGGGGCTCGGTGTGCATCAACACCGGCGGCGAGAAGGTCTTCCCCGAGGAGGTCGAGGAGGTCCTGAAGGGCCACCCCGCCGTGCGCGACGCCGTGGCCGTGGGCATCCCCGACGAGCGCTTCGGCGAGGCGGTCACCGCCGTGGTCGAGTTGGAGGCCGACGCCGACCTCGACGAGGCCGACGTGATCGCCCACGTGAAGGGCCACCTCGCCCACTACAAGGCCCCCAAGCGGGTGCTGCCCATCGCCACCATCGGGCGGGCCCCCAACGGCAAGGTCGACTACAAGCGCCTCAAGGCCTACGCCCGGGACGAGCTCGGCGTCACCGGGTGACCTCACACGGGGGCCGCCCGTCGTTAGCGTCGGGGCCATGGCCCCCCGGCGACCACCCGCCCGCCGCACGCGCGGCACCGGCGCGCGCCTCGGTGGCGCCCTGCGCATCGCCCTGGTGGTGGCGCTCATCGTCACCGTCGGCGGGGTGGGCTTCCTCGCCCTGACGCTGCGCAACGTCGAGCGGGTCGACGTGTCGTCGGCCCTGGCCGAGGAGCCCGGCACCAGCGACCCCCAGAACTACCTGCTGGTGGGCACCGACAGCGCCGAGCGCCTCGACGGCGACGACCCCGTGACCTCCGGTCGTGAGGGCCTGGGCACCCTCACCGACACGATCATGGTGCTGCGGGTCGACCCCGGCGCGCCCCAGGCCCAGCTGCTCAGCTTCCCCCGCGACCTCTACGTCGAGATCCCCGGCTCGGAGTCGGGCAAGATCAACTCGGCCCTGGCCCAGGGCGGCCAGGACGCCCTCATCGCCACCATCCAGGACAACTTCGGCATCCCCGTCCACCACTACGTCGAGGTCGACTTCCGGGGCTTCAAGGACCTGGTCGCGGCCATCGACGGGGTGCCCTACTACTTCCCCAACGCCCTGCGGGACCTCAACACCGGCCTGCGGGTGCGGCCCGGCTGCGTGACCCTCGGCCCCGACCAGGCCCTGGCCTACGCCCGGGCCCGCCACCTCGAGGTGCTGCGGGGCGGTGAGTGGCAGAGCGACCCCTCCTCGGACCTGGGCCGGGTGGAACGCCAGCAGGACTTCGTCCGTCGGGCCATCGCCCGGGCGTCCATCGAGGGCCTGCGCCAGCCCCTGCTCCTGGGCGACTTCGCCGACGTGGCCGCCGGGGCCGTGCGGGTCGACCAGGACCTGAGCGTGGGCGACCTGCTGGTGCTGGGCCGCCAGTTCCGGGGCATCACCGGCGACGGCCTCCAGACGCTCACGCTGGACGTCACCGACGACGTCGTCGACGGCCAGTCGGTCCTGCTGCTGTCGGACACCGAGGCCAACGAGCGCACCTTCGGCGTGTTCCGCGGGGCGTCGGGGCCGGGGTCGGCGCAGGCCCCCGAGATCGCCGTGGCCGTCCTCAACGGCTCGGGGGTCGACGGCCAGGCCGGTGAGGTGGCCGCCGAGCTCGACCGCCTCGGCTTCGACACCTCCCCCGGCACCGGCGAGGCCGAGAGCTTCGACATCGACGACACCGTCGTCCGCTACACCGCCGGCAACGAGGCCCAGGCCCGCTTCGTGGCCGCCCAGCTCGGCGGCGACGTCGACGTCGAGGAATTCGGCGACCTCGGGTCCGCCGACGTGGTCGTGGTCACCGGGGCCGACTTCGACGGGGTCGAGGACCAGCTCCAGCCCCCGCCGGTTCCGCTCGGCACCGGTGGTGGGGGCAGCGGCAGCGGCGGTGGTGGCGGCGGCGGTACCGTCGGCGAGGTCCCCCCGCCCGAGCCCCCCCAGCAGGTCGACTGCGGCTGATCACCCCAGGAGATCCAGCGCGTCCAGGTCCGTGATGGCCGCCATCGAGCGCTCGAGCATCGCCCGGAAGAGGGCCACCGCCCGGTCGTTGGCCAGGTCCAACGCGCCGGCATCGAGTGGGCGGCACCCAGCAGCGGCCCCGGCAGCAGGTCGGCGAACTCGGCCTCGATCACCGGCCAGCTCTGGCGCAGCGTCGGCCGCAGGGCCTGCGGGTTGGGCGGGGCGTTGGTCCGCACCGTCCAGTCGGCGGCGAGCAGGGTCGGGTCCTCCCAGCAGGCGGCGTGGTGGACGGCGAGGGCCCGCACGGCCACGAGGGCGTCGTCGGGCGGGCACCGTCCAGCTGGTCGTGCTGGCGGCGGCCCCCGACGTCCTCCCTGACCAGGACGAACGCCTGGGTCGCCGGGTCGTGCTCGACGGTGTGGGCCGCGGCGTGCCCGGCGGGGTCCGGGCCGCCGCGACGACGGCCAGCCCAGGTCCCCCATGACCTCACCCTCCTCGCGGGGCCCCCGACGGCCGTCGTGAGTCGCTACCCGGCCGTCACGGGGCACGCTGGGGGGGATGCTGTACCTGGTCGTGGAGCACTACCGGCACGGGCCCGGGCCGGTGTACGAGCGGGCCGCCACGGACGGCCGGCTGCTGCCCGAAGGGCTGACCTACCTCGACAGCTGGGTCGTCGACGACGACGCCCTCGACACCTGCTTCCAGCTCATGGCCACCGAGGACCGGGCCCTGCTGGAGGTCTGGACGGCGCGGTGGGCCGACCTGGCGACCTTCGAGATCCACCCCGTGCTGACGTCGGCCGAGGCTGCCGCCCGGGTCGGCGCGCCGCGCCCGCCCGACCACTGACCCTGGTCGGCGGGCCCCGGGCTTCCTCCCGCGGGCGTCGGCTCACTACCCTCCGGCGCCATGGCTGACATCGGCTTCGACGGCAAGGTCGCGATCATCACCGGCGCAGGCGGCGGGCTCGGGTTCGAGCACGCCAAGCTCCTCGCCTCCCGAGGGGCCCAGGTCGTGATCAACGACCTCGGCGGCTCCGTCTCCGGCGACGGGGGCGACGAGGGCCCGGCCCTCACGGCCGCCAAGGCCATCGAGGACCTGGGCGGGGTGGCGGTGGCCAACACCGACAGCGTCGCCACCCCCGAGGGCGGCGAGGCCATCGTCAACACGGCCGTCGAGGCCTTCGGTCGGGTCGACATCGTGATCAACAACGCCGGCATCCTGCGGGACAAGGCGTTCCACAACATGACCCCCGACCTGGTCGACCCGGTCATCGACGTGCACCTGCGGGGCGCGTTCAACGTGACCCGCCCGGCGTGGATCAAGATGCGCGAGCAGGGCTACGGCCGGGTGGTCAACACCGCCTCGACCGCCGGCATCATCGGCAACTTCGGGCAGGCCAACTACGGCGCCGCCAAGATGGGCCTCGTCGGCTTCACCCGGGTGCTGGCCCAGGAGGGCGCCCGCAACAACATCAAGGCCAACGCCATCGCCCCCATCGCCAAGACCCGCATGACCGAGGACCTCCTCGGCCCCATGGGCGAGAACCTGGCCCCCGAGCTGATCTCGCCCGTCGTGGCCTGGCTGGCGCACGAGGACTGCCCCGTCACCGGCGAGGTCTACTCCTGTGGCGGCGGCATGGTCGCCCGCTTCTTCATCGGGCTGACCACCGGCATCTACGACCCCGCCCTCACCCTCGAGGAGGTCCGCGACCGCTTCGCGGAGATCCGCGACGAGGACGGCTACCTCGTGCCCACCGAGACCGCCGACGAGCTGCGCAAGCTGCTCGACTACTTCAAGGGCGAGTAGCCGCCCCCGGGACCCCGTTCGGCCGGATCGGTCCGGCGGGGCCCTCATGACCGGAGGGGTTCGGGCCGATGGAGGGCCGTGGACGCCGCCGAGCTCGACCCCGGGCACCTCGACGCGGCCCTGGCCGGCCTGCCGCCCGAGTGGGCCGTCGCCCAGTCGGGCCGGGACCGCCTCGTCGCGGGCCCGTCCGGCGCGTTCGTGCTGCGCCCCTGCAGTGGCCAGGTGCACCGCGACGCCCGCCGGGTGGTCCAGCTGGCCCGCACGACGCGGGCCGGACTCGCCGACCACCTGGCCTGGGTGCCGGTGATCGACGCCCTCCTCGTCACGGGCTGCCCGGTCGAGGACCCGGCCGAGGCCACGATCATCCCCGTCGACCTGGTCACGACCGTCCTGCTCGACGGCGTGCAGCGCCTCGACGAGGACACCCTGCGCAAGCTCACCGGGCTGCTCGTCGAGCGTCGGTTGGTGCCCGAGTGGGTCCCCGCCGCCCCCGTGCTGGGCGAGATGCTCACCGACACCACCGACTGACGGTCGCGGCCCCGCCACCGCCGCCGGCATGCCCGGTTGCCGTCACACCCCCGGCGTAGGCTCGTCCCATGGCGCTGGAACCCCCCACCGGCCTCTCCCCCTCCCGGGTGTCGTCCTTCCAGGACTGCGCGCTGGCCTTCCGCTTCTCGGCCATCGACCGGCTGCCCGAGCCGCCCCCGCCGCCCCCGTGCTGGGCGAGATGCTCACCGACACCACCGACTGACGGTCGCGGCCCCGCCACCGCCGCCGGCATGCCCGGTTGCCGTCACACCCCCGGCGTAGGCTCGTCCCATGGCGCTGGAACCCCCCACCGGCCTCTCCCCCTCCCGGGTGTCGTCCTTCCAGGACTGCGCGCTGGCCTTCCGCTTCTCGGCCATCGACCGGCTGCCCGAGCCGCCCTCGCTGCCCGCCGTGCGGGGCACCCTCGTCCACGCCGCCCTCGAGCGGCTGTTCTGCGTCGAGCCCGCCGAACGCACGCCCGAGGCCGCCGCCCGCTGCCTGGTCGAGGCCCACGCCGCCCTCCAGGACGACCCCGAGTACCAGGGCCTGGGGCTCGACGCCGAGGCCGACGCCGCCCTGGTCGTCCGGGCCCAGGAGCTGGTCGACAACTACTTCCTGCTCGAGGATCCCCGCGCCATCACCCCCATCGGCATCGAGCTGCGGCTCGAGGCCCCCATCGGCGACCTCAACCTCCGGGGCATCATCGACCGTCTCGAGCTGGACTCGGCGGGCGAGCTGGTGGTCACCGACTACAAGACGGGCGCCGCCCCCCGCCAGCAGTACGAGCAGGGGCGCCTCGGTGGCGTCCACTTCTACGCCTTCCTCTGCGAGGAGCTGTTCGGCAAGCGTCCCGCCCGCATCCAGCTGCTCTACCTGGCCGACCCCGTGGCCATCGTGGCCGAGCCCACCGAGCAGACCAGCCGGGGCCTGCGCCGCAAGCTGACCGCGGTGTGGGCCGCCATCGAGCGGGCCTGCGAGCGTGAGGACTTCCGCCCCCGCCCCTCCAAGCTCTGCGACTGGTGCGCCTTCCAGGCCCACTGCCCCTGCTTCGGGGGCGACCCCGACCGGGCCCGGGCCGAGGCCGCTGCCACTGCGCTGGTCGAGGACGGGGCGGTCGCCATCGACCTGCGCCCCGTCGCCGTCGGCGGGTGAGCCCCGGCGACCAGGTCGCCGCCTTCGACGAGGCGGTGGACCAGGCCTTCGACCGGCTGCGGGGTGACCCCGTGGCCGACCGCCTCCTCTACGGGGCCTCGGCCGTCGGCGACTTCTCGATCCTGTGGCTGTTCCTCGGGTCGCTGCGGGGCCTGCGCTCCGAGCGCCACGCCGACGAGGGCCTGCGCCTGCTCGCCTGCCTGGCCGCCGAGTCGGCCCTGGTCAACCAGGGCATCAAGCGGCTGCTGCCCCGGGGCCGGCCCCGCCACGACGACGTCGAGCACCCCCACGCCCTGCGCACGCCACAGACGACCTCGTTCCCCTCGGGCCACGCCAGCTCGGCCTTCCTCGCCGCCTCGTTGCTGAGCGAGGGCAGCCGGGGCCCGGCCCGGGTGGGGTGGTTCGGCCTGGCCACCGTCGTGGCCTGCTCCCGCATCCACGTCCGGGTCCACCACGGCTCCGACGTCGTCGCCGGCGCCGCCCTCGGCCTCGCCCTCGGCGCCGTGGCCAAGCGCCTCTGGCGCCTCCCCCGCTGACCGACGGGAAGAATCAGCCGTCACCCCGGGGTTGAGGAAGGCGATGCCCATCTCCTTCGCCGTCACCTTCGACTACCGGTGCCCCTTCGCCCGCATCGGCCACCTGCACGTGCTGGCCGGACTGCGGGCCGGAGCCGACTGGGAGGTGACCTTCACCCCCTTCTCCCTCGGCCAGATGCACGTCGAGGAGGGCGCCCCCGACGTGTGGGACGACCCGGACAAGGAATCCGGACTGCTCGCCCTCCAGGTGGGCACCGTCGTGCGCGACGAGTGGCCCGAGCACTTCCCGGCCGTGCACGCCGCCCTCTTCGACGCCCGCCACGTCCAGTCGCTCGACCTGCGCGACCGCGACGTGCTCGGTGCGGTGCTGCGCGGCGCGGGGCTGGACGCCGACGACGTCCTGGCCCGAACGGGCCCGGGCGGCGCCCTCGAGACCGTGCGCAAGGAGCACGAGGCCGTGGTGGCCGAGGCCGGGGTGTGGGGCGTGCCCACCTTCGTCCGGGACGGCCGGGGGGTCTTCGTCCGACTCATGGAGCCACCCGTCGACGACGCCGACGGTCGAGTGACCGTCGAGCGGCTGCTCGACCTGATCGGCGGCTGGCCCCGCCTCAACGAGTTCAAGGCCACCTCGATCCCCCGCTGACCCGCCTCCCGGGGCGGGTGGTCGGGTCGGGTACGGTCGCGCCATGGCCGACCGGACCTGGAGTACGGCGGACGGCCGCGCCGTGCGGGACGAGTCGCGGATGTCCGAGCTCGAGGCGCTCATGTGGAGCCTCGACGCCGACCCGCACCTGCGCGGCACCTTCGCCAACGTGACGGTCCTCGACCGGACCCCGGACCACGAGTACCTGCGCCGCAAGCTGGGCCGGGCCGTGGCCGAGATCGCCCGCCTCCGCCAGCGGGTCGTGCCCGCCATCGGGCGCCTGGCCCCGCCGAGCTGGGAGGAGGACCCCGAGTTCGACCTCGACCACCACCTGCGGTGGCGGACGCTCGGCTCGGAGGAGGACCTGCTCACCCTCGCCGCCCGCATCCACCAGGAACCCCTGGACCGGGACCGGCCCCTGTGGGAGTTCACGGTGATCGACGGCCTGCCCGACGGCCGGGCGGCGATGATCCAGAAGCTGCACCACACCGTGACCGACGGCGTGGGCGGCCTGCGCCTGGCCGAGCGCTTCCTCGACCTCGAGCGCTCGCCCACCGAGCCCACCGACGTGCCGAC
>CAYTJS010000177.1:0-8273 GCA_964438115.1 uncultured Iamiaceae bacterium | reverse complement strand
ATGGACGAGCCGCTGTCCAACCTCGACGCCAAGCTGCGCACCCAGACCCGGGCCGAGCTGGTCGAGCTCCAGCGCCGCCTCGGCACCACCTTCGTGTACGTCACCCACGACCAGGTCGAGGCCATGACCATGGCCAAGCGGGTGGCGGTGATGAGCGAGGGCGTCCTCCAGCAGGTCGGCCACCCCACCGAGGTCTACGACCGCCCCGCCAACCTCTTCGTCGCCCGCTTCATCGGCAACCCACCGATGAACACCATTCCCGGCACCGTCGACGGCGGCACCATCACCGTGCCCGGCGGGACCATCCCCGTGCCGGCCGGGACGGCGAACCTCCCGGCCGAGGTGGTCGTCGGCGTCCGGCCCGAGCGCCTCGAGCTGGGCGCGCCCGGCGGCCCCGGTGTCGCCGTCACCCTCCGGGTCGTCGAGGCCCTCGGCTCCGAGCAGCTGCTCGTCTGCGACGCCGCCGACGGCACCACCCTGATCGCTCGCCTCGGCCCCGACGAGCGCCCGCCGACCGAGGGCGAGACCGTGACCCTGGTGGCCGACCCCGCCCACCTCCACCTCTTCGACCCCGCCACCACCGAGCGGATCAGCACATGACCGCGCCGCGGAGCGCCCCATGACGATGCCGGGCGTGGGTGCCGTCACCGGCGGGGCCCACGACGAGGGGTTCGGCAGCGGTCGCCGGCGGTGGCGCGACCTCGGGCTGGCCCTGCTCTTCCTGGCCCCGGCCCTGCTCGTCTTCGCGACGTTCCAGTTCTACCCCATGCTCCGCACGGTCTGGCTGGCCCTCTACCGGGAGGACCCCTTCGGCGGCCGGGTCTACGCCGGCTTCGACCAGTACGGCGACGTGCTGGGCTCCAGCGAGTTCCACCACAGCCTGCTGATCACCTTCCAGTTCGCCGTGATCACCGTCGGCTTCGGCCTCGTCCTGGGGCTGACCCTGGCCGTGCTGGCCCACCAGCGCATCAAGGGCATCACCGTCTTCCGGACCATCTTCTCCTCGACGGTGGCCACGTCGGTGGCGGTGTCCTCGCTGATCTGGCTGGTGCTGTTCCAGCCGTCGATCGGCATCGTCAACCAGTTCCTCACCTCGATGGGCCGCGAACCGGTGCAGTGGCTGCTCGACAAGGACACGGCCCTCTACGCCGTGGCCGCCACCACCGTCTGGCAGAACCTGGGCATCACCTTCATCGTGCTCATCGCCGGCCTGCAGGGCATCCCCGACGACCTCTACGAGAGCGCCCGGGTCGACGGCGCCAGCGCCTGGCTGCAGTTCCGCGAGATCACCATCCCGATGCTCTCGCCCACCCTGCTCTTCACCAGCGTGATCCTGTCGATCAACGCCTTCCAGTCCTTCGGCCAGATCGACCTGCTCACCCAGGGCGGTCCCGGCGACGCCACCAACGTGATCGTGTACTCGATCTACCAGGAGGCCTTCCAGAACCGGAACGCCGGGGTGGCCTCGGCCCAGGCCGTGGTCCTCTTCGTCATCGTGCTGACCCTGACCCTGGTGCAGTTCACGTTCTTCGAGCGCCGGGTCCACTACGCGGGGGACGAGGCGTGACCGCCGTCCTCGCCCCCGACAAGGGCCTGGCCCCCACGCCGCCGTCGGTCAAGGGCGCCCGCCTGCGCCGGGTCGGCCGCTACGTCGGCCTGTCGGTGGCCGCCTTCTTCGTCCTCTTCCCGATCTACAGCGCCGTGGTGGTGGCCATCCAGCCGGCCCGCGCCCTGCTCGACTGGCCGGGCCTGCTCATCCCCACCGACATCAGCCTGGACACCTTCCGGACGGCCTGGAACCAGGGGAACCTGGACCGCTACCTGCGCAACAGCTTCATCCAGTCGACGCTGATCTGCGCCTTCCAGGTGACGACCTCGGTGCTGGCCGCCTACGCCTTCGCCTTCATCCGCTTCCCGGCCAAGCGCCTCTTCTTCTACGCCTTCCTCGCCACCCTGATGATCCCCACCGAGGTGGTCGTGGTGGCCCAGTTCGAGGTGGCCGCCGACCTCGGGATCCTCAACTCCTACGCCGGGCTGGTGGCCCCCTACCTGGCCTGGGCCTTCGGCACCTTCATGATCCGCCAGTCGTTCCTGAACGTGCCCACCGACCTGCGGGACGCCACCGCCCTCGACGGCTACGGCCACGCCGGCTTCCTGTGGCACGTGGCCATCCCGCTGGCCCGACCGGCCATCGCCGGCCTGTCGGTCTTCAGCTTCCTCTACGCCTGGAACCAGTACCTCTGGCCGCTGCTGGTCGCCGACGACCCGAACGTGCGCACCGTCCAGATCGGCCTGAAGAGCCTCAGCTCGGCCAACGTGGACGAGCTCAACCTGGTGATGGCGGGCACGTTGATCGCCGCCCTGCCCATCGCCCTGCTCCTGATCCTCTTCCAACGACACCTCGTGCGCGGGCTCACGGCCGGCGCGGTGAAAGGATGATCCCCATGAAGCGAACCCTGCTCGGTCTGCTCGCCGTCCTCGCCGTGGTGGCGGCGGCCTGTGGTGGCGACGACGGCGGTGGCGGCGGCGCCGAGGGCGCCCAGGGCCGCGATGCCCAGGTCGACGCCAGCCTGTGCCCGACCGACGCCCTGGCCGACGCCCAGGGGCCGGTCGAGATCACCTTCTGGCACGCCATGACGGCGTCCAACGAGGAGACCCTCAACGCCCTGGTCGACGAGTACAACGCCTCCCAGGACGCGGTGGTGGTCAACCCGGTGTTCACCGGCTCCTACGACGAGACCCTCGACCGGTACCTGACCGGCCTCCGCAGCGACGAGCTGCCCAACCTGGTCCAGCTCGAGGAGACCACCCTGCAGACGATGATCGACAGCGGCTCGACGGTCCCCGCCGCCGCCTGCGTGGAGTCCTCCGGTTTCGACACCTCCGACATCCTCCCCGCCGTCCTCGGCGAGTTCGAGGTGGAGGGGACGCTGTGGCCGATGCCGTTCAACGTCTCGAACCCGGTCTTCTACTACGACCAGAACGACTTCCGGGCCGCCGGCCTCGACCCCGCCGACCCGCCGGCCACCCTCGACGAGATGACCGAGACGGCCCAGGCGATCGTCGACAGTGGGGCCGCCACCCACGGCATGTCCCTCGAGGTCCAGCCCTGGTACCCCGAGCAGTGGTCGTCGATGGCCGACCAGACCCTGGTCAACCAGACCAACGGTCGTGACGCCCGGGCCACCGAGGCCACCCTCGACAACGACGTGATGCTCGAGATCTTCCAGTGGATCAGCGACATGGCCGCCGACGAGCTGGTCTTCAACGTGGGCCGCAACCCCTCCGGCGCCGACCACTTCCTGGCCCTGGCCAGCGGTGACGCCGCCTTCACCATCGGCACCTCCGGGGCCCTGGGCTCGGTCTACGACGCCCTCGACTCGGGCCAGGGCGAGGGCGTCGACATCGGCGTCGGCCCGCTGCCCGGCCCGGTGGCCGGCGGTCCCACGAGCGCCGGCGGCGCCGCCCTCTGGCTGGTGGCCAACGGCTCCTCGCCGGAGGAGATCGCCGCCACGTGGGACTTCGTGTCGTGGCTGGACCAGCCCGCCCAGCAGGCGGCCTGGCACATCGGCACCGGCTACATCCCCATCAGCTACGAGGCCGCCGAGGACCCCGCGGTCCAGGCCCTGTGGGCCGAGCGCCCCGGTTTCCAGGTGGCCTTCGACCAGCTGGCCGACGACGGGGTGCCCCCCGGCGGCGGCGGCCCGGTGATCGGCGCCTACGTCGAGTTCCGCAACGTGCTCGAGGACGCCATCGAGGCCCTGGTCCTCGACGGGGCCGACCCCCAGGAGACCCTCACCCGGGTCCAGGCCGACGCCAACGAGGCCATCGCCTCCTACAACGACCGGGTCCAGGAATAGGCGCCGGCCCGGGCCCGCCGTGGACCCCGCCGCTCCTCGCGTCCGCTGACCCCCGGCGGCCCCGGCGCGCCCGTAGCATCGGCGCCCGGATGCCTGCCCCCCGCCCCCTCGTCCTGAGCGCGCTGGCCCTGTCGCTCCTGGCCGGGGCGGTGGCCTGCACCGGTGACGACGGCCCCGAGGTCTTCACCGGGGCGCCCCTGCGCACCGCGGCCGACGTCCCGCGGGCCGCCCCCCGCACCGAGGTGGTCGGGGGCACGAGCGTGCGCCTGGAGGAGGGCCCGAACAGCGTCCTGACCGCGGTGGTCACCATTCGCAGCGACACGCCCGTGCGCCCCGTGGTCGTGGCCCGCTCGGTCGATCACGAGGTGCGGGTGCCACCGCCCGACGCGCCGGTGACCGAGATCGAGGTGCCGGTGGCCGGCCTACGGGCCGAGGAGACCTACGCCGTCGAGGTCGGGGGCAGTCCCGACCTGGTCGCCGCCTCCGCCGACCTCAGCTTCACCACTCGGCCCCTGCCGATCACCCTGCCCCGCATCAAGGCCGTGGCCACCCCCGACGCCCGGCCCGGCATCACCCTGTTCAACGCGTCCCCGTCGGTCGACGACCTGGAGCAGCCCGGGAAGCTCCTCGGCGTCGACCAGGACGGTGAGGTCGTCTGGTACCACGAGGCCGAGCAGAACATCGCCGACGTCCGCCAACTGGCCAACGGCAACCTCTTCTTCAACTACGGCAACGTGGGCGCCCGCGAGGTCGACCTGCTCGGCAACGTCGTGCGGGAGTACACGACCCGCCTGCGTTACGAGGCCGGTCCCCGGGACGAGGCCGGGCGCCTGGCCTACGGCCCCGGCCCGATCGTCATCGACGAGCCCCGGCTGCACCACGAGGTGGCCTTCCCCCTCCCCAACGGCAACTTCCTCGCCCTGGGCATGGAGGTCCGCACCGTCGCCGGCTTCCTCGACGACACCTGCGGCGCCGACGACCCCCTGCCCGACGGGCCCCGCCCCATCCGGGCCGACCACGTCATCGAGTTCACCCCCCGGGGCGAGGTCGTCCACCGCCTCTCCCTGGCCGACTCGCTCGACCCGGTCACCCAGCAGGGCGTGCGCATGTGCGAGACCAAGACCGACGAGCTGGTCGTCGACGGCGAGTTCGTCGACTGGACCCACGCCAACAGCGCCACCCTCTTCGAGGAGCAGAACGCCGTGCTGGTGTCGGCCCGCAACATCAACTCGGTGATGGCGCTGCGCTGGGAGGCCGACGAGGACGGGCCCGCCGGCGAGGTGCTGTGGCAGTTCGGCCCCGGCCTCGACATCGAGCTGACCGAGGGGGAGTACGCCTACCAGCAGCACGCCCCCGAGGTGCAGCCCGACGGCACGATCCTGCTCTACGACAACGGCAACGAGCGGCCGGGCACGGTGCCGGCGGGGGGCGACGAGGCGCCCTACAGCCGGGCCGTGCAGTACGAGCTGGACCTGAGCGGTCCACCCGACACCTGGACCGCCCGCCAGGTCTGGGAGCACCGCCTGACCGAGCCCACCGGCGAACCCACCTTCGCCGACTTCCTGGGCGACGCCGACAGCATCGGCGACGGCCACGTCCTCATCACCCACGGCGCCGTCGTCGACCCCGTGACCGGCTACTTCTCCGGGCGCGTGGTCGAGGTGGACCGGGCCACGGGCGGGGTGGTGCTCGACCTCCGGGTCCTGGCCGACCCCGAGGGCGGCTGGCGCGTCTACCGTGCCGAGCACCTCGACACGCTGTACCCCACCGACCCCGGGCCGTTCTTCCCCCCCGACCCCGTGCTCCCGCTGCCCGGGGACTGACCGGGGTCAGGCCCGGAGGGCGGCGAGGGCCTCGTCGGCGTGCTTGTCCATGTTGACCTCGCTGGCGATCACCGCCACCACCTTCTGATCGGTGCCGATGACGAAGGTCTGGCGCTTGTTCATCAGCGGGCCGGGGCGCTTCACGCCGTAGGCCCTGGCCACCGTCTTGTCGGCGTCGGAGAGCAGCGGGTAGCCGAGGCCGTGCTTCTCGTCGAAGGCGGCCTGGCGGTCGGGCGGGTCGGCGCTGATGCCCACCCGCTGGGCCCCCACCTCGGCGAACTCGGCGGCGAGGTCGCGGAAGTGGCAGCTCTCGGCCGTGCAGCCGGTGGTCAGGGCCTTGGGGTACCAGAAGAGCACGACGGGTCCGTCTGCCAGCATCGTGCTGAGGCGTCGGGGGGTGCCGCCCTGGTCGGGCAGCTCGAAGTCGGGGGCGTCGTCGCCAGGGGCGAGGGTCATCGGTGGTCCTTTCCGTCACGGCCGGGAGTGGCGTCTACGGTCGAGAACCTATGCCGACCGTCTTCGATTCCCCGGCCGCCCTGCTCGACGCGGTCGGTACCGACCTGGGCGCGACCGACTGGCTGGAGATCACCCAGGAGCGGGTCGACACCTTCGCCGACGCCACCGGCGACCACCAGTGGATCCACGTCGACCCCGTCCGGGCCGCCGACGGCCCCTTCGGGGGCACCATCGCCCACGGCTACCTGACCCTCTCGCTGGTCAACACCTTCCTGCCCGACCTCCTCGAGGTGCGCAACGTCTCGATGGGGGTCAACTACGGCACCGACAAGACCCGGTTCCCGGCCCCCGTGCCGGTGGGCAGCCGCATCCGGGGCCAGGCCACGCTGACCGGCGCCGAGGAGGTGCCCGGCGGGGTGCAGGCCCGGGTCACCGTCACCGTCGAGATCGAGGGCGGCGAACGGCCCGCCTGTGTGGTCGAGACCATCTCCCGGTTCCTGGCATGAGCGGGGAGCGCCGGGACCGGCCCCTGCCAGGGGCGTTGCGGGAGACCCGTGACGAGGTGCCCGAGGCCATCCCCGCCGCCACCGTCATCCTCCTGCGCGAGGGGGCCGACGGCCTCGAGACCCTGATGCTGCGGCGCAACTCCAAGCTCGAGTTCGCCGGCGGCATGTGGGTCTTCCCCGGCGGCCGGGTCGACCCCGAGGACTACCCGCCCGACGCCCCCGACGACGTCGAGGCCGCCGTGCGGGTGGCCGCCGCCCGGGAGGCCGAGGAGGAGGCCGGCCTCGTCGTCGACCCCGCCGGGCTGGTGCCCTTCTCCCACTGGACCCCGCCGCTGGTGGCCATCAAGCGCTACGCCACCTGGTTCTTCGTGGCCGAGGCCCCGGCGGGGGCGGTCACCATCGACGACGGCGAGATCCACGAGCACACCTGGGCCCGCCCCGCCGACGTCATGGCCCGTCGCGACGCCGGCGAGGTCGAACTGGCCCCGCCGACCTGGGTCACCCTCGATCGGCTGGCCCGCTCGACCACGGTGGCCGAGGCCTTGGCCGAGGCCCGTGACGCCCCGGTCGAGGCGTTCGTGACCGCCATCGCCAAGGACGGCGACGACCTGGTGGCCCTCTGGCACGGCGACGCCGGCTACGAGTCCGGCGACGCCACCACCCCGGGACCCCGCCACCGCCTGGTCATGGCCGCCACCGGCTGGCGCTACGAGCGCAGCTGAACGTCGCAGGCTGTCAGTGGGGGTCGGGATGATGGCGCCATGGGGAACGACGCCGTCCTAGCATCGGCCCACCGGCGCCCGCCTCGGGCGCAGAGGAGCACCGTGTCCGAACGCCGCCAGCCGACGAAGACGTCGAACTTCGGCGTCTCCGGTCGGGCCAACCACGACGCCAGCGCGTTCTACGCCCGGTTCACGCCGCCCGACCTGAGCGGGGACGACGAGGTCGTCGCCCCGGCGGCCACCGACGTCATCGTCACCGGCGACGCCCGGGCCATGACCGAGGTGGCCGACCGTTCCGTGGCCCTGGTGGTGACCTCCCCGCCCTACTTCGCCGGCAAGGCCTACGAGGAGGCCCTGGGTGAGGGTCACGTGCCCGGCACCTACCTCGACTACCTCCAGGTGCTGGAGGACGTGTTCGCCGAGTGCGTGCGGGTGCTCGAGCCCGGCGGTCGCATCGCCGTCAACGTGGCCAACCTCGGCCGCAAGCCCTACCGGTCCCTGTCGGCCGACGTCATCACCATCCTGCAGGACCGGCTCCGGCTCCTCCTGCGGGGCGAGGTGGTGTGGGTGAAGGCCCGGGGGGCGGCGGGGTCCTTCGCCTGGGGCTCGTTCCGTCAGCCGTCCAACCCGGTGCTGCGCGACCTGACCGAGCGGGTGATCATCGCCAGCAAGGGCCGCTTCGACCGGCCGCTGTCCACCGACGTGCGCGCCGCCCGGGGCCTGCCCCACGAGTCGACGATCACCCGCGACGAGTTCATGGACGCCACCCTCGATGTGTGGGAGCTGCCGCCCGAGTCCGCCACCCGGGTCGGCCACCCGGCCCCCTTCCCCGTCGCGCTGCCCGAGCGGCTCATCCACCTGTACACCTACCGGGGCGACCTGGTGCTCGACCCGTTCATGGGGTCG
>CAYTJS010000176.1:0-8304 GCA_964438115.1 uncultured Iamiaceae bacterium | reverse complement strand
CGCTCCGGCGCCAGCGCCGCCCGCCCGGCCGGGGCCAGCCAGGCCTCCAGCGCCTCGCGGGCACAGCGGCCGACGGGGATGACCCGCTCCTTGCTGCCCTTGCCCAGCACCCGCACCAGGGCGTCGCCCAGGTCGAGGTCGCCCAGGGAGAGGCCGACCAGCTCGGCGATGCGCATGCCCGTGCCGTAGAGGACCTCGAGGATGGCCCGGTCCCGGCGGGCGACCGGGTCGTCGCCGACCACGGTGGCGAGCAGGCGCCCGACCTCCTCCTCGCTCAGCCCCTTGGGCAGGCCCCGGGGCACGCCGGGGGGCTCGACGTCGGCGGCGGGGTCGGCGTCGAGCAGGCCCTCGGCGGCACAGAACGCGTGCATCGAGCGGACCGCCACCACGGCCCGGGCCACCGTGGCCGGCGCCCTGCCCTGGTCCCGCAGGGCGGCCACGTAGGCCTCGAGGTCGGCCGGGGTCACCTGGTCGAGGCGGGTGCCCCGCTCCCCCAGCCAGGCCCAGTAGGCCCGCAGGTCCCGGCGGTAGGCGGCCAGGGTGTTCGGGGACCGGCCCTTCTCGGTGGCCAGCCAGGTCAGGTACTCCTCGGCCTCGAGCGGCAGCTCGACCACCGGGGCCGGGCTCATCCCGACCGGCCCAGGGCCTCCCGGGCCAGGAGGAGGCCGATGACGGTCTTGGCGTCGACCAGCTCGCGGGCGGCGATGAGGGCGGGCACGTCGTCGAGGCGGATGCGCTCGACGGTCAGGTGCTGCTCCTCGATGCCCTGGCGGTCGTCGGCCACGGGGGTGAGGTCGGTGGCCAGGAACACGTGGGACAGCTCGTCGCTGAAGCCGATCGAGTTGTAGAACTCGGCCAGCTTGTGCAGGGACCCGGCGGCCAGGCCGACCTCCTCGGCCAGCTCCCGGTGGGCGGTCAGCTCGGGGTCCTCCCCCGCCACGTCGCGCTTGCCGGCCGGGATCTCCAGCACCTCGAGGTCGACCGCAGCGCGGTACTGGCGGACCAGCACCACCTCGTCGCCGTCCACGGGCACCACCGAGACGGCGCCGGGGTGGTGGACCAGGTCGCGCTCGAAGGACTCGCCGTCGGGGGCGGTGAAGGTGCCCTGGGCGACCGAGATGACCGCGCCGGACCAGACCGGCCGTTCGCCGACCTTGCGGAAGGCGCCCAGGTCAGCCCGCGGCCTGCGGGACGGTCTCGGGCTCGAAGAGGTGGGGGCGGCGCCCCTCGGCCCGGTCCAGGGCGGCGGCCACCAGCTCGCGGAACAGCGGGGCGGGCCGGTTGGGCCGGCTCTTCAGCTCGGGGTGGGCCTGGGTGGCGACCCAGAACGGGTGACCGGGCAGCTCGATGAACTCGACCAGGCGCCCGTCGGGCGACTCGCCCGAGCAGAGCAGGCCGGCCTCCTCGAAGCGCGTCCGGTAGCGGGGGTTGAACTCGTAGCGGTGCCGGTGACGCTCGGACACGACGTCGCGGCCGTAGGCCCGGGCCACCTGGGAGTCGGGCACCAGCTCGGCGACGTAGGCGCCCAGGCGCATGGTGCCGCCCTTGTCGGTGACCTCCCGCTGGGCGTCCATGAGGTCGATCACCGGGTGCGGCGAGGTGGCGTCGATCTCGCTGGAGTGGGCTCCCTCGAGGCCGAGGACGTCACGGGCGAACTCGATCACCATGGTGTGCAGCCCGAGGCACAGCCCCAGGCAGGGGATCTGCTCCTCGCGGGCGTAGCGGGCGGCGGCGATCTTGCCCTCGATGCCCCGTTCGCCGAAGCCGCCCGGGATGACGATGCCGTCGAGGTCCTTCAGGCGACCGTCGGCCAGCAGGCCCTCCACCTCCTCGGCCGAGACGAGCTCGATGTCGACCTTGGCGCCGTGGGCGAAGCCGGCGTGGTTGAGGGCCTCGATCACCGACAGGTAGGCGTCGGGCAGGCTCGTGTACTTGCCCACCACCCCGACCCGCACGGGGCGCTCGGCGGCGTGCACCTGGTCGACCAGGGCCTCCCACTCGGTGAGGTCGATGGGGTGGTCCTCGAGGCGCAGCAGCTCGCACACGATGGTGTCGAGCCCCTCCTCGTGGAGGGTGAGGGGCACGTCGTAGAGCGAGTCGGCGTCGGCGGCGTTGGCCACCGCCCGCAGCTCGACGTCGCAGAGGTTGGAGATCTTGCGCTTCAGGTCGGTCGGGATGGGGTCGGCGGAGCGGCAGACGATCACGTCGGGCTGGATGCCCCGGCTGCGCAGCTCGGTGACCGAGTGCTGGGTGGGCTTGGTCTTCTGCTCGCCGGAGGGGCCGATGAGGGGCACCAGGGTCACGTGGACGTAGCAGACGTTGTCCCGGCCCACGTCGAGGCGGTACTGGCGGATGGCCTCGAGGAACGGGAGGATCTCGATGTCGCCCACCGTGCCGCCCACCTCGGTGATGACCACGTCGACGTCCTCGGTGGCCAGCACCCGGATGCGGCGCTTGATCTCGTCGGTGATGTGGGGGATGACCTGGACGGTCTTGCCCAGGTAGTCGCCCCGGCGCTCGGCGGCCAGCACCGCCTGGTAGATCGACCCCGTGGTGGCGTTGGAGTCCCGGGTCAGGCTCTCGTCGATGAAGCGCTCGTAGTGGCCCAGGTCCAGGTCGGTCTCGCCCCCGTCGTCGGTGACGAACACCTCGCCGTGCTCGAAGGGGTTCATCGTCCCCGGGTCCACGTTGATGTACGGGTCCAGCTTCTGGATGGTCACCCGCAGGCCCCGTGACTTGAGGAGCCGACCCAGCGAGGCGGCGGTGATCCCTTTGCCCAGGGAAGAGGCCACGCCACCCGTCACGAACACATGCTTCGCCACGGGAGATGGACGGTAGCATCGCCCGACCGCAACGGGGCGGATCCGTTCCTGGGGAACCGCCGGCGGACACCCTCACCGTGACCGACACCACGCCCGCCGAGCGGACCGACGCCGGCCCCCGCACCACCCGCCGGGACCTCCTCGTCCTGTGGGCCGTCACCCTCCTGCTGCGTCTCCCCACCTTCTTCGGCCGCAAGCACCTGACCTTCGACGACGGCGTGTTCGGCGCCTCGGCGGTGGCCCTGCGCAACGGCGGGGTGCCCTTCCGCGACGTGTTCTCCAGCCAGGGGCCGCTCTTCCTGCCCCTGGTCTGGATCGCCGACACGGTCGGCCTCCACTCGCTCAACGGGCCCCGGCTGCTGGGGCTGGTCTCGGGCATCGGGCTGGTCACCGCCGTCTACTTCGCCGGCCGTGAGCTGAGCGGCCCCAGCGGGGCCCGCATGGCCGCAGGCCTGGCCGCGGTCACCGGGTCGAGCATCGCCGTCACCGGGTCCCTGGCCGCCGACGGCCCGGCCATGGCCCTGGCCACCACCGCCGTGTTCCTGGCCCTGCGCTATCGCCGGGTGCCCAGCACGGGCCTGGCCGCCGGGACCGGCGCCGTCCTCGGGGCGGCGATCATGGTGAAGGCCCTGGTGCTGCCCGCCTCGGTGCCCATCGGCCTGATCCTGCTGTGGGGCCGCCGGCCCAAGCACTGGGTCGTGGCCGTGGGGGCCTCGGTCCTCGTCGGGCTGTCCCTCTCGCTGCTGTGGGGCTTCGGCGACGTGTGGGACCAGTCGGTCACCTACCACCTCGAGGCCCCCGGCGGCTCGACCCCCGGGGCCAATTTCAGCAAGCTGATCAGCACGGTCACCACCCGCGACGTGGTGCTGGTGGCCGCCGGGCTGGTCGCCGCCGTGGCCGCGTTCTGGCGCCGCCGCCACCCCGAGGCCGCCGCCGACCTGCCCGCCCGCCCCGACCAGGGCACCACCCCGCCGGTGCCGCTGCTGCTCTGGGGCTGGTTCGGGGCCATGACCCTGATGCTCGTCATGGAGCACCCGATGTGGCGCCCCCACATCTCCGAGCTGGTGCCCTCGGCCTGCCTGCTGATCGCCTGGTACCGGCCGCCGGTGAAGCCCACCGTGATCGTGGGCGTGCTGGCCACGATCTTCATGGTCATCAGCTACGCCGGGCCCTCCCTGCTGTGGGCCGGCGACTACGAGGGCGACGAGGCCGTGGTGGTCGACACCCTGCGGTCGCTGCCCGAGGGCGCCGTGGCCATCTCCGACGAGCCCGGCCAGGTGTGGCGGGCCGGGCTGCGCACCCCCGACAACCTGGTCGACGGCTCCGCCCTGCTCACCGACTCGGGCCGGGTGACCGCCGACACCATCGCCGAGGCCGCCGCCGCCGACGAGGTCTGCGCCGTCGTCGTCTGGTCCGACCGCTTCGGCCAGTTCACCGAGCTGGGCGACCTGCTCGCCGCCGAGGGCTTCGAGGTCGACTCCGCCTCGACCGACTTCGAGGACCCCCGCACCCTCTACCTCAAGCCCGACTGCACCCCCTGACCCCCCGTTCTGGCCCTGGATTTCGGGGCCAGGGCCCCGAAGTCACCGGCCAGAACCGCGAGCGTCGAGGTCGGCGAGGGCGGCGTCGTCGATCTCGGCCTTCCACGGGGGGTCCTCGGTGCGCAGGACCAGGTAGACGAGGCTGGCGTTCATCACGCCGAGCATCAGGCCGGGGACGGCGATACCCGAGTCGTTGAGGGCGAAGCCGAGCACGGCGGCGATCACGAAGCCGACCCGGGCCGCCCGCTCCTGGGGGATGACCTCCCGCAGGCGCTGCAGACGGCCGGGGGCCCGCCAGATCAGGTAGAGCACGAAGGCGAAGACCACCGGGATCATCAGCGTCCACTCGGAGCTGGTGAGCACCGCCAGGTTGGCGCCGATCTTGCGCACCACCACCGTCTCGAAGGCCTCGAAGCCGTTGGCCCCGATGTCCTCGAACAGGCGACCCAGGTGGGTGCGACTTTCCTCGGGCCGGGCCAGGTCGACCATGCCGGCCAGTACGAACAGCACGACGGTGCCCAGGCCGACCAGCACCGCCGTGCGCAGGCGGAGCCGCATGCCCAGCAGCACGGCGGCCACGCCGGCGAAGGTCGGCACCATGGTGAGGGCGCCACCGACGTCGGAGCCCCAGAACGGCGAGGCGTCGACGACCAGCACGACGCCCAGCAGCCCGAGGGCCACCCCGATGCCCCGGCGCCCGCTGATGCGGGAGGCCAGCAGCCCGGCCAGGATCGTCGACGAGGCCGCGATCTGGGCGAAGGCCAGGTTGCCGAGGCCGGCGAACCGGCCGGCCACGGTCGGCGTGTAGCCGAACACGGTGTTGATCTGGAGGTAGCCGCCGACGAAGGTCACGTCGATCAGCAGCACGCCGAGCATCAGCCCCAGCACCCCGATCAGGGGGTCGGCGGGCCAGCGGCGCAGCAGCCGCTGGGCCAGCACGGCGACGAGCACCCCGCCGCCGATCAACCACAGCCAGTAGGCGGCCAAGCCCCATTCGTGGAACGGCAGGGGCCGGGCCAGGTAGGTCAGGGGGAGCACGGACAGCACGGCCAGGCTGGCCACCTCGACCGCCCGCCGGGCCCGGGCCGAGTGCCGGCCCAGGGCCAGGACGGCCACGACCCACAGCACCAGCTGGGCGATCACGAAGGCGGTGGCCACCCCGGTGATGACGCCGTCACGCCACTGGGCCTCCTCGTTGGCCCGCACCAGCCAGGTGCGGCGGTCCACGGCGCTGCCCCCGGTGCCCGCCCGTTCGAACGGGCGTCCCTCCATCGAGTCCGGGAGGGGCACGTCGACCAGCTCCAAGATGGTGGGCGCCACGTCGACGATGGTGACGAACCCCGACCGCCGGGTGACGGCCGACTTGAGCAGCCCCGGGTCGACGCCGGGGGCGGCCAGCCCCGCCACGGTGAGGTGGTCGTCGCCGGCCTGCGGGTAGGGCCCGATCACCAGCACGGCGTCCCGCTCGGGGTCGACCTCGGCCAACAGCCGGCCGAACAGCTCGTCGCTGCGCACCAGCGCTGCCGCCCGCTGCCGGGTGCGCTGGGCCCCGGTGGCCAGGTCCCGGTAGGCGTCGACCCGGGCCAGGTCCGAGGCCTCGACGAGGACGACGCTGTCGTCCCGCCACACGTCGGCGAAGGCCTCCTCCACCTCGGCCAGGTCGAGGCGGCGGCCGAAGGGGGACGACGGGTCGGCCTCCAGCAGGTCGTCGGCCAGCCGGCCGGTGGGCACCCGGCCCTCGCCGTCCATCAGCCCCAGCTCGGCCTGACGCCCGTAGGCCACGTCAGGGTCCTCGATGTCGCCGTCGGCGTTGGCGATGACGGCGGCCCGCACCCCGCCCTCGTCGAGGGCGTCGCCCAGGGCCCCCAGCTCGGCCCCGAAGTCCAGGTCGGCGTTGGCCGCCTCCAGCATGGGCAGGGCCAGGCTGAACAGTCCGCTCGTGACGTCGATCCCGGTGCGGCGGGCGAACACCTCGTCGGCGGGCTCGCCGAGGTAGCCCTCCCCCACCTCGAAGTTCTGGCCGTCGACGTCGTCGTCGCCGTCGGCCCGCGTCCCCGCCGCGATGGTCGTGTAGGCGTCACCGGGCGTGGTCCGCCGGTCGACCGACCGGGTCGAGAAGCCGCCGATGGCGGCCTCGTCGAGGAAGGCCTCGAGGTGCGGGAGGTCGAGGTCCTCGAGGTCCTGCCAGCTGAGGGTGGGCAGGGAGACCACGAGCACCCGCTCGACGGGGTCAAGCGCCGCCGCCGCCGGGGCGGCGGGCACCAGGACGGCGGCCAGGACGGCCAGGCCGAGCCCGAGCAGGGCCGGGGCGCGCCGGGTGCGGGTCATGGGGTCACTCCGGGGAACGGACGAGGCGGCCGGGGAACAGGTGCAGCACCCGGGCCAGCCCGTAGTAGGCAGCGGCCGCCACCGTACCCACCACGGCCAGGCTGAGGGCGGTCATCCACCGACCGTCGGGGGCCCAGGCCTCGACGGCCAGCCAGGCCAGCCCGGCCAGGACCACCGAGAGGGCGACGTCACCGAGCAGCGAGGCCGGCCAGACCGCCACGTCGTGACGCCGACGAAGGCCGAGGGCCAGCCACTCGGTGCCCACCAGGAAACCGAGGCTGTGACCCAGGCCGAGGGCCAGGATCCGGTCGGGGCCCTCGGTCAGCGGGGTCAGGGCCACCATGAGGGCCACGCCCACCACCGCCGACACCACCGCCGCCAGGGCGGGCGTGCGGCTGTCGTCGAAGGCGTACCAGGCGGCGGCCAGCAGGCGGAAGGCCCCGTAGAAGGGCAGGCCCAGGGCCAGGCCGACCAGCCCCGCCGCCATCAGCTCCACGCCGTCGCCGGAGTCGGCCTGGCCGAAGGCGAACACCGTCATCGTGGGCCCGGCGAAGGCCACCATCAGGGCGGCCACCGGCACCACGACCACGCCCAGGGTCGCCATGGCCCAGCGCAGGGCCGTGCCGTAGGCCTCGCCGTCGCCGCGGTCGGCATCCTCGGCCAACTCGGGCTGGACCGTCGTGTGGATGGGCTGGGCCAGGATCCCGTAGGGGGCCAGGAAGAGGTAGAAGGCGACCCGGTAGGCGACCACGCCGCCCTCCACGCCGGCGCCGAGCACGATGGCGGCCCCGAGCAGCAGGGCCGCGCCGGCGTGCTGGAGCACCGCCCACCCCGACAGGCGCACCAGGGCGCCCACCGCCTCGTCACGGGGCGTCCAGCGGGGACGGAGGCGCACGCCGGAGCGCCACAGGGCGATGGTGGGGACGGCCACGAAGGCCGCCACCCCGAGCGTGCCACCCAGGCCGAGGATCATCGTCTCGGTGGTCGTCAGGTCCACGCCGGGGTCGGGGCCCGCCACCACGCGGAAGACCACCAGGGCGGCGACCAGCACGACCGTGTTGCCGATGGGGGCCGCCGCCGGCAGGGCGAAGACCCGCTTGGCGTTGAGCAGGGCGATGGCGCAGAACCCGATCGGGTACAGCAGCAGCTGGGGCAGGAACCAGCGCAGCAGGTCGGTGGCCAGCTCGACCTGTTGGGGCGGTCCGTTCGACGCGCCCACCAGGAGCTCGGCCAGCCAGGGCGCCGTCAGCTCGCCGATGACCGCCAGGGCGCCGAGCAGCACCAGGGCCAGGCCGAGCAGGCCGCCGATGCGCTCCTCGGCCTCGGCGTCGGCCCCCCGGCCGAAGAGGTCGACGAAGGTGGGCACCAGCACCGCCGACAGCGCCCCGGCGGCCAGCAACTCGAAGACGATGGTCGGGAAGGTGTTGGCCGCCTCGAAGGTGTCGCCCAGGTAGGTCGTGCCCAGCACGGCGGCCACGACGAGGACCCGGACGCCGCCCAGGACCCGGGACACGGCGGCCGCCGCGCCCATGCCGGCCGCCGCCCGGCCGACCGAGCGCGACCCACTCACCGGCGGCTCACGACGCGATCGGCGGCGGCGGGGCGGCGGCCTC
>CAYTJS010000175.1:0-8330 GCA_964438115.1 uncultured Iamiaceae bacterium | reverse complement strand
ACGATGCCGTTGGCCACCTCCTCGCCGCGGGTGATGCCGCCGAAGATGTTGATGAAGATCGAGCGGACCTTCTCGTCGTTGTTGATCACCTCGAGGGCGCCGGCCATCACGTCGGCGTTGGCGCCGCCGCCGATGTCGAGGAAGTTGGCGGGGCGACCGCCCACCTGGCTGACCACGTCGACGGTGCTCATGGCCAGGCCGGCGCCGTTGGCGATGATGCCCACCTCGCCGTCCAGGCCGACGTACTGTAGGCCCTTCTCGTGGGCCGCCTGCTCGCGCTCGTCGCGCACCTGGGTGGCCTCGTACTCGTCCCACTCGTGGCGGAACGAGGCGTTGCCGTCGAGGGTGACCTTGGCGTCGAGGGCGTGGACCCGACCGTCCGGGGTGAGGATGAGCGGGTTGATCTCGACCAGGTCGGCGTCGCCGTCGGTGAAGGCCGTGTAGAGCTTGCGCAGGATGTCCACGGCGCCGTCGGTGGCGGCCGGGTTCAGGTTCGCCGCCTCGACCCAGGCCCGGGCGTCGGCCTCGCTCAGCCCCTCGGCGGGGTCGACGTGGATCTTGGCGATGGCGTCGGGGTCGGACTCGGCCACCTCCTCGATGTCGACCCCGCCCTGGGCGCTCAGCATGCCCAGGTGCTTCTTGGCCGACCGGTCGAGGGTGAAGCTGGCGTAGTACTCCTCGGCGATGTCGGAGGCCACCTCGATCCACAGCACGTGGACGGTGTGGCCCTTGATGTCCATGCCCAGGATGGCCTCGGCGTGCCGGCGGCACTCCTCGCTGGAGGACGCCGGCTTGATGCCCCCGGCCTTGCCCCGGCCCCCGACCTGGACCTGGGCCTTCACCACCACGGGGTAGCCGAGGCGGTCGGCGGCGGCCACGGCGTCGTCGACGGTGGTCACCGCCTCGCCCGTGCTCACCGGGATGTCGAAGGACGCGAAGAACTGCTTCCCTTGGTACTCGAAGAGATCCACGGCGGGCCAAGCTACCGACCGGTCGCCCCCGGCCCGAAACCCGGCGCCCGCGCCGGTACCGTGCCCGGGGTGAGTCGGGCGACGAACTGGATCCTCGGCGGCATCTTCCTGGTCGTCCTGGCCATCTGCGTGGCCGGCGCCGTGCTCGCCCTGTCGGCGGAGAACCAGGACATCGAGGTCAACCTGGGCGACGACGAGTTCGAGGTCCCGGGCGTCGAGCCGGCGGCGGCCCGCATCGCCGAGGACGGCCCCGACATCTACCCCGACCTGGTGGGCGGCAACCGCCCCATCCTCCTCAACCACGTGGGCGACGACCCCACCGAGGGCTGGGTCGCCGTGGTGGCCATCGCCCCCGGGACCGAGGCCTGCATCGTGGACTGGGACGCCGACGACGAGGTCTTCCGGGACTGCGAGGGCACCAGCTACCCGCCCGACGGCACCGGCCTGCAGCAGTTCCCCACCCGGGTCGAGGACGACACCCTCTACGTCGACCTGGGCCGCGGCCGCGGGCCCGACGACGAGGAGCCCGACGACACCATCGTCGTCACGGGCGAGCGCTAGGCCGGACGCTCGTCCCCGTCGAGGAGGGCGAGGAGCTCCGCCCGGCGCACCTTCTGGGTCCCGGTCCGGGGCAGCTCGTCCACGACCGTGATCCGGCGGGGCGCCTTGTAGTCCGCCAGACGGCCGGCCACCCACGTGACCAGGTCGTCGGCGGTGGTCGCCGCCCCCGGCCCCAGGCGCACGGCGGCGACGGGGACCTCCCCCCGGGCGGGGTCGTCGGCCCCGGTCACGCCCGCCTCCACCACGTCGGGGTGGGCCTCGAGGGCGGCCTCCACCTCACGGGCGTAGACCGTGTACCCGCCGTTCAGGATCACGTCCTTCTTGCGGCCGGCGAACAGGGCCGTGCCCAACAGGCCCCGGCGGGCCAGGTCGCCGGTGCGCACCCAGCCGTCCTCGGTGACGAGGTCGCCGGTGGCCGCCGGATCCCCCCAGTACCCCCGCAGCGTGCCGGGGCCCCGGACCCACAGCTCGCCCTCCTGGCCGGGAGCGACGTCGTCGCCATCCTCGTCGACGACGCGGAACTGGTAGCCCGGGAGCGGCAGGCCCAGGGAGTCCCCCAGGCCGAGGCCGAGCAGGGGCGGGCTGACCTTGGCCGCCACCCCGCCGGCCACCTCGACCATCCCGTAGCCCTCGGCGAAGACGGCCTCGCCCACGGGACCGACCACCGGCAGGGTGGCCGAGGCGCCGTAGCCCTTGAACCGTCGGGCCAGGTCGCCCGGCATGGCGTCGGCCCCCGACACCCAGACCCGCACCGAGGTGAGGTCACGGTCGGCGGCGCCGGCCTCGTCGAGCAGGCGGTACATGGCGGGCACCCCCACGAAGAGGGTGGCCCGCCGCTCCTCGATGGCGTCGAGGACGGCGCCGGCGGCGAACCGGGGCAGGAAGCACACCGGGATGCCGGCGGCGGCCAGCCCGATGAGGGTGACGAAGCCCATGATGTGGGCGATCGGGAGGCTGACCACGGCCTCGTCCCGGCGGAGGTGGCCCGGCCACAGGGCCCCGGCCCCGGCCTGACGCACCAGGGCGGCGTGGGACAGCTCCACGCCCTTGGGCCGGCCGGTCGTGCCCGACGTGTAGAAGAGGACGGCGGTGGCCGCCGGGTCGTGGGCTCGACTGCGACCGAGTGGTGGGCCTCCGTCGTCCAGCTCGGTCGGGTCGTGCACCACCAGCTCGGGGGCGGCGTCGGCGACGACGTGGGCGACCTCGTCGGGACGCATCCGGGGGTTGACGGGCACGGCCACCGCCCCGGCCCGCCCCGCGGCGAGCGCCAGCAGGAACTGGTCGTAGGTGTTGGGCGTGGCGACCACGACCCGGCCGCCGGGGGCCACCCGGCGCCCGATGGCCCCGGCCCAGGCGTCGACGAGGGCCGCCGCCTCGCGCTGGGTGCGGACCGGCCCGTCGACCTCCTCGACCAGCCGGCGGTCACCGCGGACGGCGGCCGACCGCTCGAGGAAGGTTCCGAGCGTGGTCCCCCGCCCGAGCAGCAGCTGCGCCCTGGCCCGCACCCCCTCAGCCTACGGGGGTGCCCTCAGGTGATGATGCCGCCGGCGGAGGGGTCCGAGGGAGAGGGCGACGGCGGGGTGGCCGACGGCCCCGCCTGCGGCGTGGTCGGGACGCCGTACTGGTTGGCCACCTGCTGGTACTGGGCGACGGCGTCGGCCCCCATGGGCACACCGAACGCGGCCGGCGAGAACATCCCGCCCTTGCCCTCGGCCAGCTGCTTGAACCAGCGGCCACACCACCAGAACAGCGCCGCGCAGGGCAGGAACGTGAGGCCGATGATCAGCATGGTCGAGCCCACGGCGCCCTCGTCGGTGATGGCGTCGACCAGGAACTGGTCGTCGGGCGCACCGGAGAGATCGAGGATCGACTCGGCGAACCACTCGTCGACACCGGGCACGACGGCGATGGCCAGCGCTCCGGCCCCGATCACCAGGAACAGCAGCGCCGAGAGGTACATCGACCACTTGCCCCAGGCCCACATGGTCCTCGCCAGGTCGTTCATGGCCGCAGGGTCGCACACCGGGGCGCGACGCGCCTTGAGTAGGCCCTACTCAGTTCGGGCCGGGTCCGACCTTCTCGAGCGGGGCCCAGGCCAGGAGCAGGCGCTTCTCGCCCACCTGGGGGAAGCGGACCAGGGCCTCGGTCTTGTCGCCGGCGCCCTCGAGGTCGAGGATCACGCCCTCGCCCCACTTGGCGTGGCGCACGTCGTCGCCCACCCGCAGGCCGAGTCGGTCGGCCCCCGACGGCTGGGGCCGGGACGGCGCCAGGGCGGCGTCGACCATGCGGTCGCGCCCGGCGCCCGGGTCGGGGCGGGAGCCCTCCCAGCGAGCGGCCCCGGCGGCCCGGCGGCTCCCCCGCCGGGTGCCTTCGACGGCCTCGACCAGGTGCTCGGGGATCTCGTCGAGGAAGCGGCTGGGCGGGTTGTACTGCGTGGACCCGTAGAGCATCCGGCTCCAGGCGTGTGACACGTGCAGCCGCTGCTGGGCCCGGGTCAGCCCGACGTAGCAGAGGCGGCGCTCCTCCTCGAGCTGGTCGGGCTCGCCCAGCGACCGAAGGTGCGGGAAGACCCCGTCCTCCAGGCCGACGAGGAAGACCGCCGGGTACTCGAGGCCCTTGGCCGAGTGCAGGGTCATGAGGACCACCGCCGAGTCCTCGTCGTCGAGCTCGTCGGTGTCGGCCACCAGGCTCACCTGCTCGAGGAACTCGTCCACCGTCTCGAAGTCCCGGGCCACCCCGACCAGCTCGGAGAGGTTCTCGAGGCGGCCCTCGGCCTCGATGCTGCGCTCGGCCTCCAGCTCGGCCAGATAGCCCGAGCGCTCCAGCGCTGCCTCGAGCAGGGCGCCGGGGCCGTCGGGGACGATGACGGTCAGCTCGTCGAGCAGGTCGACGAAGGCGGCGATGCCCCGCACCGCCTTGCCCGTCACCCCGGCCTCGTCCTGACGGCGCAGGGCGTCGACGAACGCCAGCCCCTGGCTGTTGGCCCACGAGTCGAGCCGGCCGATGGTGGCGTCGCCGATCCCCCGGCGGGGGACGTTGAGCACCCGCTTGAGGCTGACCTCGTCGGTGGGGTTGACCACCGCCTTCACGTAGGCGAGGGCGTCCTTCACCTCGCGGCGGTCGTAGAAGCGGGTCCCGCCCACCACCGTGTAGGGGATCCCCACCCGCAGCAGGTGCTCCTCGATGACCCGGCTCTGGGCGTTGGCCCGGTAGAAGACGGCCATGTCGCCCCAGCGCAGGTGCTCGTGGTCGTGGAGGTCGGCCAGCTTGTTGGCCACCCACTGGGCCTCGTCGGTCTCGTCGTCGGCGTGGTAGCGGACGATGCGGTCGCCGGCGCCCTGGTCGGACCAGAGGTCCTTGGGCTTGCGCCCGAAGTTGTTGGCGATGACGGCGTTGGCGGCGTCGAGGATGATCTGGGTCGAGCGGTAGTTCTGGTCGAGCACGACGACGGTGGCGTCGGGGAAGGCCTGCTCGAACTCGAGGATGTTGCGGATGTCGGCGCCCCGGAACTTGTAGATCGACTGGTCGGAGTCGCCGACGACACAGACGTTGCGGTGTCGGGCCCCGAGCAGCAGGACCAGCTCGTTCTGGGCGCGGTTGGTGTCCTGGTACTCGTCCACGAGCACGTGGGCGAACCGACGCTGGTACTCGGCCAGCACGTCGACCTCGGACTGGAAGAGGCGGACCGCCTGGGTGAGGAGGTCGTCGAAGTCCATGGCCCCGGCCCGGGCCAGCCGGGCCTGGTACTCGCGATACACGTCGGCGATGCGGCGCTCGGGCGGGGTGACCACGGCGGCCGCGTACTGGTCGACCGACAGCAGGTCGTTCTTGGCCGCGCTGATGGCGCCGTGCACCGAACGGGGGGTGAAGCGCTTGGTGTCGATGTTCAGGTCGCGCAGCACGTAGCCGGTGAGGCGCACGGCGTCGGCCTGGTCGTAGATCGTGAAGCTGGACGGGAACCCCAGGCGATCGGCGTGGCGGCGCAGGATGCGCACGCAGGCCGAGTGGAAGGTGGACACCCACATCTTCTCGGCGACGGGGCCGACCAGGGCGCCGACCCGGGTCTTCATCTCGCCCGCCGCCTTGTTGGTGAAGGTGATGGCCAGGATGCCGAAGGGCGAGATGTCGCGGGCCTCGATGAGGTGGGCGATGCGGTGGGTCAGGACCCGGGTCTTGCCCGACCCCGCCCCGGCCACCACGAGGAGGGGGCCGTCACCGTGGACCACGGCCTCGCGCTGGGACGGGTTGAGCCCCTCGAGGAGGTGGTCGCCGGCCGCCACCCGCTCACCCTACCGACGCCCCCCGACAGGCGGCGGCTACCTTCGCCCGCCGTGAGTGACGGACGCATCGCCCGGGGCCGGGCCCGGGTGACCGAGGCCCTGGAGTGGGTCGGGACCACGGCATGGAAGCCCGTGGTCGTGGCCCGGGCGGCCTACGAGCGCGACCGCGACATCGGCGGCGGCCTGCTCGCCGGGGCCATCGCCTTCCGCCTCTTCGTGTGGATGGCGGCCTTCCTCGTGATCCTGCTCGCCCTGCTGGGCTTCGTCGACGCCGCCGGCGGGTCCACCGTCGACGTGGCCGAGGGCGGGGGGGTCCCGGCCGTCGCCGCCGGCGAGATCGCCGACGCCGGCGCCGACGCCCGCCAGGGTCGCTGGGCCCTGCTGGTGGTCGGCGGCTACGCCCTCTTCTCCACCAGTCGGACGATGGTGCGGGCCCTGTGGACGAGCAGCGCCATCGCCTGGCGGGCGCCGGTGACCAAGCCCCCGCTGGTCAAGGGAATCCTGGCCTACACGGCCTGATGATCGCCACCTTCGGCAGCATCCGGGGTGCGGCCTGGCTCCGCGAGGTCACCCCGGGCCCCGGCCTGCTCATCACCTTCGCCGTGGTGCTGGTCTTCGTCGGCCTGTCGTGGCTGGCCCTGCGCTGGCTGCCCGGGCCCGGCGCCACGCCCCTCGAGGTCCTGCCCGGCGCCGCCCTGCTGGCCGTCGGCCTCCAGGCCCTGCACCTCGTCGCCACCCTCTACCTGCCCAGCCGCATCGAGCGGGCCTCGGACACCTACGGCACCCTGGGCACGGCCATCGTGCTGCTGCTGTGGCTGTACCTGATCGGGCGCCTGATCATGGCCGGGGCGGTGCTCAACGCGACCATGCGTGACCTGGGCCTCACCGCCCCCGACGAGGAGCCCACCCCGACGACGGCGTGACGGGCACGGCGTGCCAGGATGACCGCCGTGCCCGACCCCGATCACCACCGGCTCGTCGGCGGTGACCCGAAGGGCGCCCCGCACCCCTTCCGCTTCGGCGTCCAGGCCTCCGGACCCGCCACCGCCTCCGAGTGGGCCGAGTTGGCCCGCCGGGCCGAGGGCCTCGGCTACGCCACCCTGACCGCCGCCGACCACCTCGACGAGCAGTTCGCCCCCCTCCCGGCCCTGGTGGCGGCCGCCGACGCCACCACCACCCTCCGCGTGGGCGCCCTGGTGCTGGCCAACGACTACCGCCACCCGGTGGTGATGGCCAAGGAGGCGGCCACCGTCGACGTGCTCACCGACGGCCGCTTCGAGTTGGGGCTCGGCGCCGGGTGGATGACCACCGACTACGAGCAGGCGGGCCTGCCCCTCGACCCGCCGGGGGTGCGCATCGAGCGGCTGGCCGAGGCCGTCGGCCTGGTGAAGCGCCTCTTCGCCGACGGTCCCGTCGACCACGACGGTAGGCACTACACGGTCCGGGGCATGGAGGGGACCCCCAAGCCGGTGCAGCGCCCGCACCCGCCGATCGTCATCGGGGGCGGCGGGCCCCGCATCCTGCGCCTCGCCGCCCGCGAGGCCGACGTGGTGGCCGTGAACGTCAACCTGGCCGCCGGGGTCATCGACGAGCGGGCCGGACCCGACGCCACCGAGGAGGCGACCACGGCCAAGGTCGACCTGGTGCGGGCGGCCGCCGGCGCCCGCACCGACGACCTCGAGCTGCAGGTCCGCATCCACCTGGCCGTGGTCACCGACGACCGGGAAGCCATGGCCGAGGCCCTGGCGCCGGCGCTGGGCCTGTCCCCCGCCGCCGCCCTGGCCAGTCCCCACGCCCTGGCCGGGACCGTGGACCAGATCGTCGAGGACCTCGAGGCCCGGCGGGAGCGGTGGGGGTTCAGCTACCTCGGGGTCTCGGTCGAGGCCATGGAGTCACTGGCCCCCGTGGTGGCCCGCCTCGCCGGGACCTGATCCACTGGACAAACTTATTCGGATGTTCTATATCTGATTAGATGCGGATGAGCGAAGGCGTGGAATGGGCGGTCCACGCGTGCACGGTGCTGGCCCTGCTGCCCGAGGGGGCGGCCCTGCCCGCCCCCTCGCTGGCCGAGTACCACGAGGTCCCCGGCCCCTACCTGGCCAAACACCTCCAGGCCCTGTCGGCGGCCGGGATCGTCACGAGCAGCCGCGGCCGACGCGGTGGGTACCGCCTGGCCCGGCCCGCCGACGAGGTGACCGTCCTCGACGTCGTGCTCGCCGTCGAGGGCGCCGAGCCCGCCTTCACCTGCACCGAGGTGCGGCAGCGGGGCCCGGTCGCCGCCCCGCCCGAGGCCTGCCGGCGGCCGTGCGGCATCGCCGCCACCATGTGGGCGGCCGAGCAGGCCTGGCGGGACACCCTGGCGGCCACGACGATCGCCGACCTCGGCCGCGACCTGGTCGACCACCTGGGGGCCGTCCTCCCGCCCGAGGCCCTGGTGAGCATCGCCGGACGGGCCGGCTCCTGGCTGCAGGAGCACGCCCGATGAGCATCGAAACCGTCATGCGCCTCGCCCCCGTCA
>CAYTJS010000174.1:0-8364 GCA_964438115.1 uncultured Iamiaceae bacterium | reverse complement strand
CCTTCCTGGCCGCCTTCGACACGACCACGGGCCACTGGCGGCCCGAGTTCCGGCCGGCGCTCGACCGTCCCGCCTACGCCCTCGCCGTGCTGCCCTCCGGGTCCTTGCTGGTCGGCGGCGAGTTCACCCGGGCCAACGGTCGGGCCGCCCGGGGCCTCGTCGCCGTCGACCCGACGACAGGGGCCACCGACCCCACGTTCCGGGGCCAGGTGGGGCGCCCCGGTGAGTCCCTGCCGGCGGTCGTCCGCGACCTCGAGGTCCGGGGCGACCGGGCCTACGTCGTCGGCCACTTCTCCCGGGCCTCGGGGCCCGGCACCCACCTGACCGTGCACCAGGCGGCCCGGTTCGCCACCGTCGACGGGCGTCCGGACCGGGCCTGGCGGCCGCGCCTGCTCGGGCGCAGCGCCTGGGCCGTGAGCGTCAGCGCCGACGGGCGCCGGGTGCACCTCGGTGGTGAGTTCTCCTCGTTCGGTTCCCGGCGGGGCACGTCACAGCTGGTGACCGTCCGAGCCGCCGACGGCCGCCTCGTGCCGGGCTGGGACCACGGCTCCAACGCCCCCTGGTGGCCCGGATGGCCGGTGGGCGGGATCATCTATGACCTCGGCGTGTACCGGAACCGGCTCTACGTGGCCGGCGCCGAGCACTTCTGGGAGGTCCGCAACTCCCTGACCGGTGGCCAGATCAGCTACCGCCGCATCACCAACGACGCCCAGTCGGTCGACGTGGTCGGCGGCCGGGTCTACATCGGGTGCCACTGCTTCCACCGCGCGCCCGAGCGCCAGGTCTGGGAGGTGGCGGCGGCCACCGCCGCCGTGTACCCCGGTCGCACCGGTGCCCTCGTCTCCGGTGACGGGACGTGGGCCAGCGCCGTCGACGCCCAGCGCTGCCTCTGGCTCGGCGGTGACTTCAACGTCGCCACCGACGTGGTCGGCCTGGGGGCCGGGGAGTGGTGGGTCGGGCGCCTGGCCCGCCTGTGCCCTCCGGGGGTGGGCGAGGCCGTGCGGGAGTCCGCTCCCGGGCCGGTGAACCCGCCGGGCTGGCAGCCCGACCCGACGTAGGGACCAACTACTGTCCCGGCCCATGATCACGGGTCGGAACCTCACGGAGCTCATCGACGCGCGGGCGGCCGCCACCCCCGACGCCCTCATGGTCCTCGACGAGGAGGGGCGTGAGCTCACCTTCGCCGGCTACCGCGACGCCACCGAGCGGGCGGCTGCCGGCTTCGCCGGCCTCGGCATCGGCGAGGGCGACGTCGTGTCCTGGCAGCTGCCCACCTGGATCGAGTCGATGGTCCTCGTCGGCGCGCTGGCCCGCCTCGGCGCCGTCCAGAACCCGATCATCCCCATCTACCGCGAGCGCGAGGTCGGGTTCGTGACCCGCCAGGCCGGGTCCCGCCTGCTCGTGGTCCCGTCCCTGTACCGGGGCTTCGACTTCGAGGCCATGGCCCGGGGCATCGCCGAGGGTGTGGACGGCCTCGAGGTGCTGGTGGTGGACAAGGACCTGCCCGAGGGTGACCCGGCGTCACTGGCGTCGCCGCCGCCCGTGCCCGACGACCCGCCCGTGCGCTGGCTCTTCTACACCTCCGGCACCACCGCCGACCCGAAGGGGGCCCGCCACACCGACGCCTCCATCGCCGCCATCGCCGAGGGGATGGGGGAGCGCTACCGCTGCACCGAGGCCGACCGGGGGGCGCTGGTCTTCCCCTTCACCCACATCGGCGGCATCACCTGGCTGTTCACCAGCCTCCAGTTCGGCTGTGTGAACCTGTCGGTCGAGGCCTTCGACCCGGCCACGACCATCCCCTTCCTCGCCGCCAACGGCGTGACCATGGCCGGGGCGGGCACCCCGTTCCACCTGGCCTACCTGGGCGCCCAGCGCGCCGCCGGCCCCGAGCCGATCTTCCCCGAGGTGCGGCTGTTCCCCGGTGGCGGCGCGGCCAAGCCGCCGACGCTGCACTACGAGGTGAAGGAGGAGCTCGGCGGCGTGGGGATCTGCTCCGGCTACGGCCTCACCGAGGCGCCCATCCTCGTGCTGGTCGACGTGGACGACCCCGACGAGGTCAAGGCCCGGACCGAGGGTCGGCCGATGAAGGGCGTCGACCTGAAGCTGGTCAAGCTCGACGGGACCGTGGCCGGCCCCGGTGAGGAGGGCGAGATCCGGGCCAAGGCCCCCCAGCTCATGAAGGGCTACCTCGACGAGGCGCTGAACGAGGAGGCCTTCGACGAGGAGGGGTACTTCCGCACCGGGGACCTGGGGACCCAGGACGCCGACGGCAACCTGATCATCACCGGCCGGCTGAAGGACATCATCATCCGCAACATGGAGAACATCTCGGCCAAGGAGGTCGAGGACCTGCTCTTCACCCACCCGAAGGTGGGCGACGTGGCCGTGGTCGGCCTGCCCGACGACCGTACCGGTGAGCGGGTGTGCGCCGTCGTGGTCACCGCCGAGGGCCAGGACCCCCTGACCTTCGAGGAGATGACCGAGCACCTGCTCGCCGCCGGGCTGCGCAAGCAGGCCCTGCCCGAACAGCTCGAGTTCCTCGCCGTCCTGCCCCGCAACCCCACGGGCAAGGTCGTCAAGTACGAGCTGCGCGACCAGTTCGGCGGGTGAGCGACCGGACGGTCGCCGACCTCCTCGACGCCGCCCTCACCGCCCTCGGGGTCACCCGGGTGGTGGGCGAGCGCTTGGCCGGCCTGCCCACCGTGCCGGTGATCGACGCCGCCGTGGCCGATCTGCTGGCCGACGTCGACGGTCGCCTCGGGCGCCTGGGGGCGTCGTGGCACGACGGCGTCCTGCGCCTGGGCTCCCGGCCCGGGGCGGTGGTCACCCCCACCCGGG
Source organism: uncultured Iamiaceae bacterium (assembly GCA_964438115.1). GTDB lineage: Bacteria > Actinomycetota > Acidimicrobiia > Acidimicrobiales > DATDAH01 > DATDAH01. The sequence goes on along the minus strand of CAYTJS010000174.1, from coordinate 5,523 downwards.
TGACCACCGCCGACGAGCTGGTGGCGGCCCTGGCCACCACGGCCGGGCAGCTCGTCCCCGACGCCTTCGCCCTGGAGCTGGACCTCGACCTCGGCGCCCCGGTGCCGGAGGGGGCGGCGCCCCGGGAGGCGACCGAGCAGGTCGAGGGCGTGCGCCTGTCGCCGGGCCTGGGGACGGACGTGGCCGTGGTCGTGGGCCCGGGCGTCCTGCGGGCCCGCGGTGGGGTGGGGGCCGTCGACCTGCTCCAGGCCTTCGCGGCCCAGACCGGCTGGGCGGTGGTCAACACCTGGGGGGCCAAGGGGGTCTTCCCGTGGGACAGCCCCTTCCACGCCGGCACGGCCGGTCTCCAGGCCCGTGACCTCGAGCTGGCGGGGGTGACGACCGCTCCGATCGTGGTGACCGTCGGCCTCGACCCCGACGAGGTCCCCGGCGGCCTCGGCCCCGGTCAGCGCCTGGACCTGCACCCGCTCCACCTGGCCGTCGCCGCCCAGGGCTGGCCCGCCCCGGCCGGCGACCCGCCTCGGCCGCCGCTCTACACCGAGCTGGCCGCCGTGGTCGGCCCCGCCTACGAGTCGACGGCGGTGCCCCTGCACCCGGCCCGGGCCAGCCGCGACCTCGGCGGGATGCGGCCGTCCGGTGGGGTGGTCGTGGCCGACCCCGGCCCCGCCGGCCTCTGGGTGGCCCGGACCTTCCCGACCGTGGAGCCGGGCAGCGTGCTGGTGCCCGCCACCAACGCGCCCGGGGCGGCGGCGGCCGCCGCCCTGCTCGGCGGCCTGGACGGCTCGCGCCCGGCCCTCGGGGTGACCACCTGGCCCCTGCACCCGGCGGTGGAGGCGGTGCTCGAGGAGGCCCGTCGCCTCGACGTCGACCTGGTACTCGAGGCGTGGGGTGGCGACGCGGCGTGGACCGACCCCGAGGGCCGGGTGGCGGCCACCGCCGAGGCCCAGGCCCGCCCGGGGGTCGACGTCGTACCCGTGCCGGTGGACCTGGCGGCCACCGCCGATCTCGTCGCCGTGGCCGGCGAGGTCGTGGCCTGGTCCTGACCGGTCGGTCCACCCGGCGTCATAAGGTCGGGGCATGGCCCGATCGTTCGCCTTCGCCGACCTCTGGGAGCTGGTGGCCGAGCAGGTCCCCGACCGTGAGGCCCTCGTCTGCGGCGCCACCCGCCTGACCTACGCCCAGCTCGACGAGCGGGCCGACCGCCTGGCCGCCCACCTGGCCGGCCACGGCGTGGGCACCGGGGACCGCGTGGGCCTCTATCTCACCAACAGCGCCGAGTACGTCGAGGTCCTCCTCGCCGCCTACAAGCTGCGGGCCGTCCCCATCAACGTCAACTACCGCTACGTCGAGGACGAGCTGCGCTACCTGCTGGCCGATGCCGGGGTCGCCGCCGTGGTCCACGACGCCGAGTTCGCCCCCCGCATGGCGGCCATCGCCGGCGACCTGCCCACCCTCGGCCATGTGCTGTCCCTCGGGCCCGACTACGAGGCCGCCCTGGCCGCCGCCGACCCGGCGCCGGCCTACGAGGAGCGCAGCGGCGACGACCCCTACATCCTCTACACGGGGGGCACCACCGGCCTGCCCAAGGGCGTCGTGTGGCGCCAGGAGGACGCCTTCTACGCCTGCATCGGCGGCGGCGACCCCATGCGCTTCAACGGGCCGGTGACCGAGCCGGTCCAGGTGGTGGAGCGCATCCTCCCCGTGGAGCAGGCTCCGGTCTTCCTGCCGGTCGCGCCGCTGATGCACGCCGCCGGGCAGTGGACGAGCCTGTCCTGGCTCTTCGCCGGCGGCAAGGTGGTGCTCCTGCCCGGCTCGCTCGACGCCCACCAGGTCTGGCGCACCATCGCCGAGGAGGGGGTCAGCCTCATCACCATCGTGGGCGACGCCGTGGCCCGTCCCCTCATCGACGCCTGGGACGAGGCCGGCGGCTACGACGTGCCGACCCTGTTCTCGATCGGCTCGGGCGGGGCGCCCCTCAGCCCCGCCCTGCGGCAGCGTCTGCAGGAGATGCTGCCCAACCTCTACCTGGCCGACGGCTTCGGGTCGTCGGAGACCGGCGCCCAGGGCACGGCCCGCATGGAGGCGGGATCGGACGCCCGGGCCGCCTTCGCCCCCATGGACGACACCACCGTCGTCCTCGACGAGGACCTGCGCCCGGTGCCCGCCGGCAGTGACGTGATCGGTCGGGTGGCCCGGACGGGTCACATCCCGCTGCGCTACCACGGCGACCCCGAGAAGACGGCGGCCACCTTCGTCGAGATCGACGGGCGGCGCTGGGTCATCACCGGTGACATGGCGACGGTGGCCCCCGACGGCACCATCAACCTGCTGGGCCGGGGGTCGGGCTGCATCAACACCGGGGGCGAGAAGGTCTTCCCCGAGGAGGTCGAGTCGGTGCTGCGCCAGCGCGACGAGGTCTACGACGTGCTGGTGGTCGGTGCCCCCGACGACCGGTGGGGGGAACGGGTGGCGGCGGTGGTGGCCCCCGCGCCCGGGGCGGCCGTCGACGCCGACACCCTGCTCGCCCACTGCCGCGAGCACCTGGCCGGGTACAAGGTGCCCAAGACCGTGACCTTCGTCGACGAGGTGGTGCGGTCCCCGGCGGGCAAGCCCGACTACCGCTGGGCCAAGGACCTCGTGTCCTGAGCCCTCAACCCCCGAGGGCCTCGGCGTGGGCCGCTCACCCGCGATCAACTCGACCAGCCCGGTCCAGGGGCCCGGAGGCCGTGGGTGGGACGTCGGTGGTCGAAGCGGCTCGCCCGCCTGCATCGCCGACGGGCGTCAGTCGACGGCGAGGATGATGGTGGTGGCCAGCGCGAGGGCGCCGAGCATCGTGCCGGTGAAGCGGAAGACGAGGTCGGCCCGGAGGTGGCTGAGGTCGGCCCGGAGGTCGGCGAGCTCGGCCCGGAGGTGGTCCCGGGTCACGAGGTGGTCGCCCTCGGTGGTGGGGAACTCGGCCATCAGTGCTTCGGCCGTGTCGTCGCCGACGTGGGGGACCAAGAAGTCGAACAGGGCGGAACGGTGCTTGTGGGACAGGACCATGGTGGTCCACCTCCGCGGAGGTCGGGGTTTCGCGGGGGAAGCCTGCGCTGAGGCTAGCCCCCGGAGAGGGCTTGCATGAGGGTCACCTCGGCGGCCTCGACCACCGGGGTGTCGAGCTCACGGACCGAGTCCTGGTCGACGAAGACCTTCATGTGGGGGCGCAGGCGGCCCTGTTCGTCCACCACGCGGAAGCGCAGGCCGGGGTACTGCCGGTCGAGGTCGGCCAGCAGCTCGGCCACGGTGCCGCCCTCGGCCTCCACCGTGGGGGCCTGCCCCGTGTAGGACCGCAGCGGGGTGGGGATCCGCACCCGCATCAGGCCAGGGTCGTGCTCTCGACGCTGTAGATCTCGGGCAGGTGGGCCACCAGTGGCGACCAGGTCGCGCCCTCGTCGGCGCTGCCCCACACCTCGCCGCTGGTGGTGCCGAAGTAGACGCCGACGGGGTCGGCGTCGTCGGTGGTCATGGCCTGGCGCTTGACCGTGAACCAGGCCCGCTCGGGCAGGCCCCGGTCCTGGCGCTCGAAGGTGGCGCCGCCGTCCCGGCTGACGAAGGCGGCGGGGTGGCCGCCGGGGCTGGTCCGGGGCCAGACGTCGGTCCCGTCCATGGGGAAGACCCAGAGGGTGTCGGGGTCGCGGGGGTGGAGCTCGACGGGGAAGCCGATGTCGCCCACGTCGTCGGGCAGGTTGCGTCCGATCCGCTCCCAGCGGGTGCCGGGGCGGTCCAGGCGGTAGAGCCCGCAGTGGTTCTGGTGGTAGAGGCGATCGGGGTCGGTGGGGTGGACCCGGACGCAGTGCGGGTCGTGGCCGTACTCGGCGTCGGGGTCGGGCAGGAACTCGGCCTCCACCCCCTGGTTCAGTGGGGCCCAGTCGGCGCCGCCGTCGGTGCTCTCGAAGATCCCGCCGCCGGAGAGGCCGAGGTAGAGGTGCTCGGGGTCGCGGGGGTCGACGTTGACCGAGTGCAGCATCGACCCGTCGGGGGTCTGCTCCTCGGGGTACTCCGACCAGGCGGTCCACTGCGGGTGGTCGTTCCACCCGTCGACGGGGGCCCAGGTGTCGCCGCCGTCCTCGGTGCGGAAGAGCCCCTGGGGTGAGCCCCCGGCGTACCAGACCCCGGGCTGGTCGGGGTGGCCCGGGGTCAGCCAGAAGACCTTGCGCAGGCTGCGGCCCAGGGCCTCGCCGGCGTGGAAGGCCGGCGGCCGGGTGGCCTCGTCCCAGGTGCGGCCGGCATCGGAGGAGCGGAACACGGTCGGGCCGAGATGCCCGGTGCCCGCCGCCAGCAGGAGGGTGCGCCGGTCCCGGGGGTCGAGGACGGCGTGCCAGATGATGTGGCCGAGGAAGCGGGGTCCGTCGGCCGACCACCGCTGCCGGTCGTCGTCGGAGTCGAGGATCCACAGGCCCTTGCGGGTCCCGAGGTAGAGCGTCGTGGCGGCCATGAGGCGCACGGTACGCCATCGGTGGGTGCCCGGGTCGGGGACCGGGCCTCCACGGTGCGAAGCTGGGGCATGGACCAGCCCGCCAACCCCCGGGTCCCCGGGCTCGCGGCCCGCACCACCCACCTCGACGGCGACGAGGTGCCGTGGATCAAGGTGAAGAGCCAGCGCAACGCCGACGGCACCGAGTCCCACCTGTGGGAGCAGTGGGTGGCCTTCTCGGTCGAGCCCCGGTACCTCGCCCTCTTCGCCCGCTGGGACCCGGGGATGATCGTGCGCCGCCACGGCCACCACAGCCCCCACGTGTTGACCGTGCTGGCCGGGTCGTTCACCTGCGACGGCGACGAGCTGGGCCCCGGCGCCCACCTCGAGCTGCCCCACGGCGCCGCCTTCGGCCCCTTCGTCGCCGGGCCCGAGGGCGTGGTGCTCTACGAGGTCATGATGGGTGACCCCCGCTCGTGGAGCGACGAGCCCGAGGTCATGGCCGCGGTGCTCGCCGAGCACGGGGTGACGCCGCTGCCCGACCCGCCCATCGAGCTGCCCGGGGGACTGAAGGACCTTCGGGCCGTGTTCAGCGGGCCCGTCGCGGGTAAGGATGGGGCCCATGACTGACGTCACGCCGGCCGAGGCCGACCTCCCCCTCATCATCTCCGTGGACGACCACGTGATGGAGCCCAAGGACCTGTGGCAGCGCGAGCTGCCCGCGTCGGTGCGCGACCGGGGCCCGCGGGTGGTGCGGGAGCGGGTGAAGCTGGAGTTCACGGGCGGCCACTACGGCTTCACCCGGGACGCCCCCGACGGCGACTGGTGCGACGTCTGGCTCTACGAGGACCTGGCCACGCCGACCGGCCTGCTGCACGCCCCCGCGGGGATGCCGCGTGAGGAGCAGCGCAACGTGCCGGCCACCTACGAGGACTTCCGGCCGGGCACCTGGGACCAGGCCGAGCGCCTGGCCGACATGACGGCCAACCACGTCGAGGTGGCCATCAACTACCCGAACATCTTCCCCCGCTTCGCCGGCCAGGGCTTCCTCGAGCGCGACGACAAGGACC
>CAYTJS010000173.1:0-8392 GCA_964438115.1 uncultured Iamiaceae bacterium | reverse complement strand
CCTTCCCCTACCTGGAACGCTGGCGCCAGGGCCTCCCCGCCACCCCCGGCCTCCCCTGACCGCCCCCCAACCACCGAAATTGCGTGAGTTGGTCACGCTGAGGCGGACCAACTCACGCAATTTCGGACCGGGCGAGGAGGGCGTGGAAGGCGGCGAGGAGGCCGGGGACGCGGGCGTCGGCCTCGCCGGGGACCTGGGCGGCCGACATGAGCAGGGACAGCACGATGGTCTCGATGCCGTGGGCCAGGGCGGTGGGGTCGACGTCGGCCCGCAGGGTGCCGGCGGCCTGGGCCTCGGCCAGGGTGGCGGCCAGCCCGGCGGTCACCTCCCGCAGGGCGGGGAGGTCGGCCAGGCGTTCGATGACCTCGGGCTCGCGGCCGGCCAGCACCCGGTGGGCGAGGGGGTGGGTGTCGAGGCCCTCCCGCAGGAGGGCCAGCAGCGTCGGCACCTGCAGGGCGAGCGGCAGCGAGTCGTCCACCTCGGCCTGGGCCCCGGCGATGAGGCGGGCGGCGTCGAGGTCGACCGCCGCCTCGAACAGCGCCTCCTTGTTGGCGAAGTAGGGGTAGACGGCGGCCTGGGTCACGCCGGCGTCGCGGGCGATGGCCGAGACCGTCGTGGCCCGGAAGCCGTCGGCGGCGAAGCGAGCCACGGCCCGGTCGAGCAGGCGCTGGCAGGTCCGGGCGCCCTTGGTTTCGCCGTCCACCCGCCGCAGCGTAGACGGAGGTCACACCGCAGAAGTGATGATATTAGTTGATCTATCAGAAATCGTGCGCCACACTGTCCCCATGGCTGTCGTCACCACCGAGGTCCCCGCCACCCCCGGTCCCGTCGCCGAGCGGGTCGAGCGCCTGAGCACGGCCTCGGTCCGACGGGTGATCGAGCCCGAGGAGCGCTTCGACTGGTCGTCGCTGCGCCCGGGCCAGGTCATCCCCGACGTCCTCCTGTCCATCGACCCCGACGAGGCCGGCCTCAGCCCGGAGCAGCGGGCCCGCCTGGCCCGGGAGGAGGTGGCGTCGCTGCTCGAGTCGGGCGTCCGCTTCGAGACCGTGCTCATGGCCGCCTTCTCGCTGGAGCTGGCCGAGCGGGTCGACCTGGCCGACCCCCGTAGCACCTACGCCCTCCACGAGATCGCCGAGGAGACCCGCCACAGCCGGGCGTTCCTCCGCCTGATCGCCGCCCTGGGCCCGACCGCGCCCCGGCTGCTGCTGCACGGGGCGCCGATGCGCATCCGCCGCCGCATCCAGCGCAGCCTCCTGCGCCGCCCGGCGCTGCTCTACGTGATGGTCGTGGCCGGCGAGGAGATCCCCGACCTGATGCAGAAGCTGGCCAGCGAGCACCCCGACACCGACCCGCTGCTCGCCGAGGTCAACCGCTACCACCGCCAGGAGGAGGCCCGGCACCTGGCGTTCGCCCGCCTGCGCCTGCCCGAGCTGTGCCGGGCGGCCAGCCGGTGGGAGCGCTGGCGCATGCGCCACACGGTGCCCGTCGCCATCCGCCAGCTCTTCGACTCGATGATCGACCCCGGCGTCTACGCCACGGTCGGGCTGGACCCGATGCGCACCTGGCTGCGGGCCAACCGCTCACCCCGCCGGGTGGCCGTCCGCCATGCGGCCTGCCGTCCGATCCTGGCCTCGGTCGTCGAGGCCGGCTACCTGCCCGCCGACCGCATCCCCCGGCCGTGGCGCTCCCTCTGCGGTGTCGACCGCCGCGGCCGGCCGGTGCCCGACAGCCCGCCGCTGCCCTCCTGGTGAGGGCCTACTCGGCGATGCCGACGGGCTCGTCGTCGATGATCTGGTCGAGGTACTCCGACAGGCCGTAGCCGACCCGGCCGTCTTCGAGCGTCCACTCGGTGAGGCCCTCGGAGATGCGGGTGACCCGCCCGTCGCGCCGGTTGCGCAGCGGGATCAGGTTCAGCACCTTGCCCTTGACGGCCAGCGAGCCCTCGGCGTGGTGGAGGGTGGCGGTGATCGAGCGGTGGTAGCTGCCCTCCTCGGTCCACTCGGTGCTGATCTCGAAGCCGTGGCAGCCGATGATGCGCTCGCCGTCCCAGATGAAGCCGGCCCGGACGCCGTCGCGGTCGGGGCGGGCGATGCGGGAGCCCATGAAGCCGAAGTCGGGGCCGAAGTTGGCCGTCAGCCAGCGGTAGTACCAGGGGGCCTGCCAGGTGCGGGGGCCCCAGGAGTGATCGCGCAGGCCCCAGCCACTGACGGCCCACTCGTGGTCGCCGACGGCGATGGTCCCGGTGGCGGCCACCAACTGCTCATAGTGGCCCTTGGCGAACTCCTCGCCCTCCCGCTCGTGGGACTCGGTGGGCTCACCGCCGATGGGGTCGCTGGCCCGGGTGTAGGTCAGCTCGACCCGGGCCCGCTCGTAGGGGTTCTCGGTGAAGGCGGCCCGGGGCTCGGCCATGGCCAGCGGGTCCTCGAGCATGACGAGCTTGCCCTCGAAGGAGAGCCGCAGCTCTTCGAAGGGCTCGACCACCTCGAAGCGCATGCCGCCGGCGTCGAAGGCCCGGTTGTGCTCGATGTCGGGGCGCTTGAACATGAACCCCACCCGCCCGTCGGGCAGGTAGAGGCAGGTGGTCATCTCGGCGTGGCCCTCGTTGGCCCGGTTGCCGAGGCGGAAGAAGCCCCCGAGCTGTTGGGCCGGGTCGTAGACGTTGAAGTACATCGACTCGTTGAACGTCTGCTCGGGGCCGAGCTCGTGCAGGTACTCGTCGGCGGGTTCGAGGCGCAGGGGCATGCCCCGACGCTAGACCCGATCGCGGGGGTGCCCGGTCAGACGCCCCGGACCACGGCCCCACCAACCCGAACTTGCGTCGCCCACACCACGGATCCGTGGTGCTGCTGACGCAAGTTCGGGTGGGGGGGTCAGGGGCTGCCGGCGGCAGCGGCGAGGTGGGCGGTGAGGTCGTCGAGGCTGGTGTGGGCGTTGAGGCCGCTCGTCGAGGGCATGACGTACACCGGCCGACCACCGAAGGGCTCGGGCTGCACGCCGGCGACGGCTCGCCGGTCCACCGCCGCCCGCCAGCCGGCCAGACCCACCATGACCACGGCGCCCGGCGCCAGCCAGGTCACCAGACGCCGGACCCGCTCGACGCCCTCGCGGTACTCGTCGGCGCTCAGGGCGTCGGCCCGGGGGGTGGCCCGCTTCACCAGGTCGGTCATGCCGATGCCGTGGTGCGTGAGGGCGTGGTGGGGGTCCCGGTCGACCGACACCAGTCCGGCGGCGAGGGCGGCGGGCCAGAAGCGGTTGCCGGGCCGAGCGAAGCCCACGCCGGCGTCGGCGGCGTACACGCTCGGGTTGAGCCCGCAGACGAGCAGGCGCATCCCCGGCCCGACCGTGTCGGCCAGCGTGCGTGCCCGGCGAGCCGTCACGACCAGGTGGCCGACACCGTCGGATCGGGGCTCGTGGACCAGGCCCTCGACCTCGAAGCCGGCCCCCACGACCACGTCCCGCAGGTGGTCGGGCTCCCAGCCGGAAGCGGTGACGACGGCCCGGGCCCCGACCGGCAACTCCCGATGGCGATCGGCCAGGGCCAGCGGCAGGTCCCGCGGGTCAGCGGGCGCCGAAGCCGCCGCCGCCACCACCGCCGCCACCGCCCCCGGAGAAGCCGCCGCCGAAGCCGCCGCCGGACGAGCCGGACGAGGACGGGGGTCGGAACGACGAGGCGGTGGCGCTGGCGAAGCCGCTGCCGAAGTCGCCGAGGGTGGTGAAGCCGCCGCCCCGGTGCCCGACCCGGCTGCCCACGTACCAGGTGGCGAAGGTCGGGTCCTGGGCCACCTGCGGGAAGCGGACCTCGAGGCCCTCGATCAGCTCGTCGGCCACGTCGAGGGCCACGGCGGCGACGAGGTACCGCTCGTAGAGCTCCATGTGGCCGACCGGGGCGTCCTCGAGCTGGGAGAAGTCCTTGAGGAACCGCCGCAGGCCCTCCCACTCGGCGTGGCGCTGGGCCCCGGCGGGGGTGCGACGGCGCAGCAGGACCATGGTGGCCAGCAGCACCAGCCCGGCGCCGATGGCGCCCCCGGCGGCGGCGTAGGCCTCGTAGGAGATCGCCAGCCAGGTGAAGATGCCGAGAATGCCGATCAGCCCCAGGTACAGCAGCCACCCGGCGGCCTGACCCTTCACCTGGTAGCCCTTGGCCTCGTAGGCCTTGGTCACCGCCCCGGTGAAGGAGTTGAGCCACGAGGCGGCGCTGGTCCGATGGGCCTTGGCCCAGTTCGTGAGCTGCTTCTGGCTGGTCTGAGGGCCGTTCTCGAACAGCTTGGTCAGGGCCATCCGTTCGAACTCGAGCAGGCCGTCGCGGCTCTGGTCGGTGGCCGTGAAGGTGTGGTCCTTGTCGGTCTCGGCGATGGTGAGGAAGCCGCGCTGGGCCAGGTCGACCACGGTGGCCGAGAAGGCGGTGGTGTCCACGGCACCCCACCGGAGGAGAGCCACGGCCACCGCCGGCGGGTCGTCGGGCACCTCGCGCCAGTAGTCGATCTCGGCGGCCAGGTCGGGCTCCTTGCCCCACTTGCGCCACACCAGCCACGCCCCGAGCAGGCAGCCGCCGATGATGAACGGCGCCCCGGCGGTGAGGCCCTTGCGGCGGTCTTCCTCCTTCTGCTGCTGGCGCTCGAAGGCGGCCCGCTCGGCGTTGGCCTCCTCGGCCAGGGCCGTCTCCTCCTCGATGATGCGGGGCAGTTGGGGGTCGGTCTCGACCCGGGCCCGGGACTGGCAGAGCGGGTAGTCCCGCACGAGCTGGTCGACCTGGGCCGGACCCAGACCGCCGTCGGCCCGCAGCGCCGACTCGAAGAGGTCGCACTCGGTGAGGTAGTCGCGGGGCTCGGTCTGGCCCTCGCGCCCCCGGGGCAGGTCGCCGGCGAAGCGGTTGGCAGGCACGACGACGCGGGTCTCGAGGAAGGTGGCGGCGGGGAGGTCCTCGACCTCGGTGGTGATGGTGCGGCCGTCGACCCCGATGGTCCCGTTGAGCGGCCCGTGGGCCCAGGCCCGTACCCCCTCGCCGTCACCGGGCACCCGCAGGGTCAGGTCGTGGTGGGCGACCCCGGGCGAGGTGGTGCCCACCCACTGCCAGTTCAGCTCGACCACGTCGGGCCACTCGAGCACGGCCCGGTGGACCTCGTAGCGCAGCTCGAAGGTGCGCCTGCCGGTGGCGGGGTAGATGTCCCACTCGTAGAGGGTGGGCGTCTCGGTGATCTCGCGCAGGCGCACGCCGTCCTCGTCGAAGGCCCGGATGCGGCGGATCTGCCACGGCCCGCTGTCGAAGTCGCGGGTGCCCACGCTGAACTCGCCGGTGAAGTCGTAGGTGACCTCCTCGCGCACGAGCAGGACGCCGTCTCGGCGGAGGGCGGCGTGGACGTCGATCGACTCCAGCTCGAAGGACTTCTCACCGGGGACCTCGACGCCGATCCGGCCGAGCAGCGAGCCACCGAAGCTGAGCCCGAGGATGACCGCCAGCGGGATGAGGATCCGGGCCGCACCACCCAGCTTGCGCATCAGTTCAACCCTTCGTTCACGGCCCGCTGCAGTCGCTGCATGCCGGCCAGCCACCGGTCGTGGTCGTCGGCCTTGCGCCGGAAGAACTCGGCCACCTCGGGGTGGGGGAGGATGAGGAAGCGCTCCTCGGCCAGGCCCGCCACCACTGCGTCGGCGCACTGCTCGGGCTCGATCACGCCCTGGCTGACCACCACCGCCCCGGCCGACACGTCCCGCCCGGCGTTCAGGAGGTCGGTGTTGACCCCCATGGGGCAGAGGCACGACACCTTCACCCCGGCCTCGCCGTGGGTCATCGACAGCCACTCGGCCAGGCCCACGACGGCGTGCTTGGTCACCGAGTACGGGGCGGTGCCCACGTTGGTCAGCAGGCCCGCGGCCGAGGCCGTGTGCAGCAGGTAGCCCTCGCCCCGCTCGAGCCAGTGGGGGAGCAGGGCCCGGGCGGCGTGGACGTGGGCCATGACGTTCACGTCCCACGAGCGCTGCCAGTCCTCGTCGGGCACCTCCACCCCGCCGTTCACGCCGATGCCGGCGTTGGCGCAGAAGAGGTCGATGCGACCGTGGTCGGCGATGGTCGTGGCGACCAGGTCGGCCACCTGGGCCCCGTCGGCCACGTCGACGGCGACGGCCCGGCCCCCGATCTCGTCGGCCACCCGGGCGGCGGCGTCACCGTCGAGGTCGGCCGCCACCACGGCGGCGGCGCCCTCGGCGGCGAACCGCCGGCACAGCGCCGCCCCGATCCCGTTGCCCCCACCGGTGACGACGACGACCTTGTCGGTCAGTTCCACGGCCCGGCAGCGTAGGGGTGGTCAGCCGGCGACGGCGTGCAGGGTGTCGCTGATGACCTGGCGGCGGTCGGGGCCCCACGGCAGGGGCATGACGACCGGGTGGGTCACCCCGGCGTCGACGTAGGACTGGACGGTGGCCTTGACGTGGGCGGCATCGCCCACCACGTCGATGGCGTCGACCATGCGGTCGGACACGGCGGCCAGGGCGCCCTCGCGGTCCTTGGCCTCGTGGCGCCCCCGGATCTCGGCCACCTCGTCGGTGAAGCCGGCCCGCTCGAAGTTGCGGGCGTAGGCGTCGACCACGGCGTAGGAGAACAGGTCCTTGCGGGCGTTGTCGGCGGCGGCGTCGCGGTCACCGACCCCGACGTGCACGTAGGCGTACACGTCGGCGTCACCGCCCTGGCGCACCTGCTCGACGCTCCAGGCCACGTGGCTGGCGGGCAGGTAGTTGAGCAGCACCCCGTCGGCGATCTCGCCGGCCAGCCGCAGCATCCCCGGATTGAGGGCGCCGATCACGATCTTGGGGCGCCGTTCGCCCTGGCGCAGGCCGAGGCGGAAGCGGCTGACCTCGTAGAAGTCGCCTTTGAAGCTGACGGACTCGCCGCTCAGGCACTCGCGCACCAGGTGGACGTACTCGCGCACCCGGTCGAGGGGGCGGTCGCCGTAGGGCACGCCGTGCCAGCGCTCGGTGACCACTGGCGACGAGATGCCGATGCCGAGGAGCACGTCGCGGTCGGGGACCAGGGCCTGGAGGGTGGCGGCGGCCATGGCGGTGACCATGGGCGTCCGCAGCTGGAGGGCCAGCACGCCCGTGCCCAGCGACAGCGAGGGGGCCACGCCGGCGACCGCCCCGAGGACGGAGAAGGCCTCGGGCCCGACCGTCTCGGCCGTCCAGAACGAGTCGTAGCCGAGGCCCTCGGCCTCGGCGGCCACGTCGAGGGCGAGGGCGGGGCCGAGGGGCATGAAGCCGGCGAAGGTCACGCCGACGGGAGCGCTGATGTCCACGAGTTCACCGTACTGACTCATCCCTGTCACAAAGGCCGGGTACCATGAACCGGTAATGACGGAGACCACGCAACCGCGCGACACCGAAGTCATCATCGAAGCCCTGGCCCTGATCGATGCCGGGCTGGGCACCCTCATGGACCGCACGCTCGTGTCGAGCGACGAGGTCACCGACCTCCTCCTCGACGTCCGGACGCTGCTCGCCAAGTCCGAGGAGCTCGTCTCCTCCAACTGACCTCTTGGGTCAGGTCAGTTCGTCGAAGGCCACCGCCAGCGCCGCTCGCAGGGCACCGGCGTCAGCAACCGCGGCCTCGTCGACCAACAACCCGAGGTGCAGCTCCCCGGCGTAGGAGAGCATCGTCAGGTTGAACGCCGTGCCGCCCAGCGGCCCGACCGGGTAGTTCTCGACCACCCGGCCGCCCCCGAAGTAGACCGGGAACGGCGCCCCCCGCAGGTTGGACGTGGTGAAGTCGACCGTCTCGGCCTGGCGTCGGGCGGCGAGCACGACGGCGCCGGTGGGCAGGACGTTCACCAGGCCGGCGAGCTGCTCGATGACATGGAAGGCCCGCTCCTTGCGCACGCTGGTCAAGGCGTCGTGCACGGCCAGCAGGTGCTCGGCGGGGTCGACCACGCCGACCGGCACCAGCGTGCGGGTGAGGGCGAAGGAGTTGCCGGCGGCGCTGGCGTCGTCCCGGGTGCTCACGGGCATGGCCATGCGCAGCTCGTCGACGGGCCGACCGACGTCGCGGTGCACGGTGGCGGCGGCCCGGCAGGCGGCGGTCACGAAGATGTCGTTGATGGTCACACCGCGGTCCTGGGCCCGGGCCTTGACCGGGTCGAAGGGGACCCGCAGGACCTCGAGTCGGGTGGCGAGGGAGCGCTCGGTCCAGAGCGGTGACCGGGCCCGGTCGGTGGTCACGGCCTGACGCAGGAGGGACCGGGTCGTCTCGGAGGCGTCGGCGGCGAGGGTGGGCCACTGCACGGGGTGGGTCAGGGCGTCGGCCGCCCCCCGGGCCACGTCGACGGTGGCGGTGGCCACCTGCCGGGACAGGTGGCCGACCGTGCCCGCCGCCCGCCCCAGGAGGCCACCCCCGGCCGGGGCCGGG
>CAYTJS010000172.1:0-8438 GCA_964438115.1 uncultured Iamiaceae bacterium | reverse complement strand
CGCCATCGTCGAGGGCCTGGCCCGGCGCATCGTCGAGGGCGACGTGCCCGAGAGCCTGCGCAACCGGCGCCTGATCGCCCTCGACCTCGGCGCCATGGTCGCCGGGGCCAAGTACCGGGGCGAGTTCGAGGAGCGACTGAAGGCCGTCCTGAAGGAGATCACCGACGCCGCCGGCGAGGTCATCACCTTCATCGACGAGCTGCACACCATCGTCGGCGCCGGGGCCACCGGCGAGGGGGCGATGGACGCCGGCAACATGATCAAGCCCCTGCTTGCCCGGGGCGAGCTGCGCATGATCGGCGCCACCACCCTCGACGAGTACCGCAAGCACATCGAGAAGGACGCCGCCCTCGAGCGCCGCTTCCAGCAGGTCTTCGTGGGCCAGCCGTCGGTGGAGGACACCATCGCCATCCTCCGGGGGCTGAAGGAGCGCTACGAGGTCCACCACGGTGTGCGCATCCAGGACGCCGCCCTGGTCGGCGCCGCCGTCCTCTCCGACCGCTACCTGACCGGACGCTTCCTGCCCGACAAGGCCATCGACCTGGTCGACGAGGCCGCCTCCAAGCTGCGCATCGAGATCGACTCGATGCCCACCGAGATCGACGTGGTCGAGCGCCGTCTGCGCCAGCTCGAGATCGAGAAGGTGGCCTTGGCCAAGGAGACCGACGCCGTCTCGAAAGAGCGGCTGGCCGCCCTCGAGAAGGAGCTGGCCGACCTGAACGAGCAGAAGTCGTCCATGGTCGCCCACTGGCAGTCCGAGAAGGAGGCCATCGACGAGATCCGGGGTCTGAAGGAGGAGCTGGAGGGCCTCCGCGAGCAGGCCGAGCGCGAGCTCGACCTCGAGAAGGCGGCCGAGATCCGCTTCGGCCGCATCCCCGAGTTGGAGCGCAGGGTCGAAGAGGCCACCGCCCGCCTGGCCGAGCGCCAGTCGGGCCAGAAGATGCTGAAGGAGGAGGTCGACGAGGAGGACGTGGCCGAGGTCGTGTCCCGCTGGACCGGCGTGCCCGTGTCCCGGCTCATGGAGGGCGAGATCGAGAAGCTGGTCCACCTCGAGGACCACCTGCACGAGCGGGTGGTGGGCCAGGACGACGCCGTGAGCGCCGTGGCCAACGCCATCCGCCGCAGCCGGGCCGGCCTGTCCGACCCCCACCGGCCCATCGGCTCGTTCCTGTTCCTCGGCCCCACCGGCGTGGGCAAGACCGAGCTGGCCCGGGCCCTGGCCGAGTACCTCTTCGACGACGAGCGGGCCATGGTCCGCATCGACATGTCCGAGTACCAGGAGAAGCACACCGTGGCCCGCCTCATCGGGGCGCCCCCCGGCTACGTGGGCTACGACGAGGGCGGACAGCTCACCGAGGCCGTGAGACGGCGCCCGTATGCCGTGGTGCTGCTCGACGAGCTGGAGAAGGCCCACCCCGACGTGTTCAACGTGCTGCTGCAGCTCCTCGACGACGGTCGCCTGACCGACGGCCAGGGTCGCACCGTCGACTTCACCAACGTCGTGCTGGTCATGACCTCCAACCTGCCCGGCGACCCCCGGGACTTCTTCAAGCCGGAGTTCGTGAACCGGGTCGACGACATCGTCCGGTTCCGGGCCCTCACCGAGGCCGACCTGGGGCGGATCGTGGCCATCCAGCTCGAGGGCCTGCGGCGGCGCCTGGCCGACCGACGCATCGCCCTGGTGGTCACCGATGCCGCCAGGGGGCTGCTGGCCCGCAAGGGCTTCGACCCGGCCTTCGGGGCCCGGCCCCTCAAGCGGGTCATCCAGAAGGACCTGGGCGACCGCCTGGCCCTCGCCCTGCTGGAGGGCGAGGTGGCCGACGGCGACACCGTCACCGTCGACGCCGACGACGACGAGCTGGTCGTCCGGACCTGACGCCTCACCACGGCCGGTGTCGACTCCCGACACCCGCCGTGGCCCAAAGGCTCAACACGACCCCCGGTCGTGCCGATGGTTCGGTTGACCTATGCCGGACACCGTCACCCCCGCCGAGGGCGCGCTCGACCGCCCCTGGACGCGCCGCGTCCGTGACGAGCGGGGCTACGCCATCCTGCTGTCGGCCATCCTGCTGCTCCCCCTGCTGGCCTTCGCCGGCTTCGCCGTCGACATCGGCTCCTGGTACGTGCAGGCCAACCGCATGCAACGGGCCGCCGACGCCGCCGCCCTGGCCGCGGTGGTGTGGATGCCCAACGACGAGAAGGCCGAGCAGATCGCCCTCGAGACGGCCAAGGCGAACGGGTTCGACAACGCCGCCGCCGACGTCACCGTCACCGTCACCCCCATCGGCAACCGGCGCATCCGGGTCTACATCCAGGACACCGACGTCGACATGTACCTGTCGAGCATTTTCCTCGACAGCGTCGACATCGAGCGTCAGTCCACCGCCGAGTACGTCCAGGCCATCCCGATGGGCAGCCCCGACAACATCCTGGGCAACGACCCCGAGCGCATCGGGACCGCGGGCTACACGCTGCCCTACTACTGGCTCAACGTTGCCGGTCCCCTGGCCGAGAAGCAGCAGGGCGACCGGTACACGGCCAAGAACTGCAACAGCACCTATTCGGGGTGCACGGCATCCACCTCCGCCGGCACGAACCTCGACTACAGCACGACGGGCTACTTCTACCGGATCACCGTCGATGCCCGACCCTCGAGTGGGGACCTGCGCATCCAGGCCTTCGACCCGGTGTACCTGAGCCAGGGGTCGACCTGCACGTCGAACCAGCTGAGTTCGGACACCACCACCTTCAACAACCAGGTCGCCGTCCTGGTCGCGCAGGGCACGGCCGACGCCGCCACCCGGTACCAGCGGGGCAACAGCTCCTGGTGCACGGCCGACACGAACTTCGGCGGGAGCACGATCAAGACGTCCTTCGTCGTGCGCGCCCCGGACAACACCCCGTTCGACAACTACGACAACCCGATCATCTGCGGGCGGACCTTCGACGCCTACGACGAGGCCCTGTATCCCCTGCTCAACAACACCGATGGGTACCAGGACGGCAACATCGGGACCCAGAACATGAGGTTCTCCGACGTGTTCCGCAAGTGGGTCGACCTCTGCACCGTGCCCTGGGGCAGCGTGCAGTTCGGGGACTACCTGCTCCAGGTCAACACCACCGCCGACCTGAGCAATCCGATCTCCAGCCTGGGAAGTCACAGCTCCACGGTGTCGACCGGTGGGCACAACAAGTTCTCGTTGCGCGCCGGCTTCGGGTCACCCACCTCGTCGACCTTCGCCACCGGTCTGAACGTGTTCGCCGACGGTCGTCTCCCGATCTACGTGAACCAGGCGGCCGGTGGCACGCAGTTCTACCTGGCCCGGATCCTGCCCGAGTACGCCGGCCAGATCCTGGAGCTGGAGCTCTTCGACGTCGCCGACGGTGCCAACGCCGCCCTCACGATCATCCCGCCGACGGACCGGACGGGCAATGCGATCAGCGGCTGCACCTTCATCCGCGACGCCGCCACACCCACCGTCACCACCAGCGCCAGCTGTTCGATCACCGGTCTGACCAACGCCCTCTACAACGGCCGTCTCCTCACGGTGCAGGTGCCGCTCCCGGAGAACTACGGCTGCAACGCGGGCAGCGAGTTCGGCTGTTGGTTCAAGATCCTCCTCGACTTCGGCTCCGGCTCCCCGACCGACCAGACCACGTGGTCGGCCCGGGTCCGGGGTGACCCAGTGCGGCTGGTGGAGTAGGTGATGGCCCTCCGTTCCCGCATCCGCGCCGTCCAGCGGCGCCGGGCCGGGGGTGACCGCGGCGCCGCCCTGGTGGAGGCCGCCATCGTCACCCCCGTCTTCGCCCTGCTGGTCTTCGGCATCCTCGAGTTCGGCCTGGCCTTCCGGGACTACCTCACGGTGGCCAACGTGGCCCGGGACTCGGCCCGTGGTGCCAGCGCCTTCGGCGACGACACCTACGCCGACTACAACGTCCTGGCCATCGCCGAGCAGGCGTCGGAGGGCTTCCGGCCCAACGAGCTGCAGCGGGTGATCATCTTCGACGCCGGCTCGGTCAGCGGTTCGATCTTCAGCAGCAGCCACCCGGCCAACCCCTGCCTGGCGTCCAGCACGGGCATCGCCGGGGTGTGCAACGTCTACACCGCCGCCGACTTCGACCGGCCCAAGAGCGACTTCGGGTGCCGGTCCGACCGGAACCTGGACCGCTACTGGTGCCCGAGCAGTCGTGAGATCCGGGCCTCGGGTCCGCCCGACTACGTGGGCGTCTACGTGCGGGCCCGTCACGACTTCATCACCGGGCTGTTCGGTCCGGGCATGGACCTCACGGACGAGATCGTCATGCGGATCGAGCCGCAGGACTTCTGATGCGCTGGCTCTCCCGCCTCCGGGCCCGTCGGCGGGCCGGCGACCGCGGCGCCGTCCTCGTCGAGATGGTGCTGGTCGTGCCCATCCTCGCCCTCATCGTCGCCGCCGTTTTCGAGTTCGGCCTGGCCTGGCGCGACACCCTGACCATCTCCAACGCCATGCGCTCCGGGGCCCGGGTGGGCAGCAACGCCGGCCGGGAGCGGTTGGCCGACTACACGATCCTCAAGTCGGTGGAGGCCGCCATGGTGGGCGGCATCCCGACCTCACGGGTACAGCGCCTGATCGTCTACAAGGCCTCGACGAGCAACAGTCGCCCGCCGGCCTCGTGTCTGGCCATCACCGGCAGCGGTGGGGTCAACGGTGTCTGCAACGTCTACCGGGCCTCCGACCTGGCCCGGCCCGTCTCCGACTTCGGCGGCACCACGTCCTGCAGTGCCAGCGCACCCGACCGCTACTGGTGCCCGACCGCACGCCAGAATCAGCACGCGCTCGGCGCCGACTACCTGGGCGTCTGGATCGAGGTCCACTACACCTGGGCCACCGGGATGTTCCCCGGGAGCGGTCTGACGCTCCGCGACCGCGCCGTGATGCGCCTCGAGCCGAGGCTGGACTGATGCGGCGCGCCCTACTCCAGTCCCGCCGTCGTCGTGCCGATGACGAGGGGGTGACGATGCGTCCCCGCCGCCGCGGGACCGACCGCGGGGTCACCCTCGTCGAGTACGCCCTGATCCTGTCGGTCTTCGTCTTCGGCCTGCTCGGGGCCGTGTCCCAGCTCGACGAGGCCTCCGGCGACTACTACGAGCGGGCCAGCGACGACATCGGCGACCTCCCCCAGAAGGATGTCGACATCACCGACGAGAACACGGTGCCGACCTCGTCGTCCACCACCACCTCCATCCCGCCCACCACGACCACGACCACGACCACGACCACGACGACCACGACGACGACCACGACGACGACCACGACGACCACGACGACCACGACGACGACCACGACCATCCCGACGACCACGACGACGGTGGCGCTGCGCAGTCGGATCAGCTCCGTCGAGAATCGCTCGTACGTCTCCGGGTCGACCTACTACGCCCGGGTCCGGGTCACGATCGTCCGCAACACCACCGGGGCGGCCGTGAGGAACGCCACGGTGAACGTCCGCTTCACCGACAGCAACGGCAACCAGTACGACAAGAGCTGCCAGACGGACTCGACGGGCAGGTGCGAGGTGACCCAGTCGATCAACTCGAACCGATGGCCGGTCACGGCCCAGGTCCGGTCGGTGTCCTCGTCGCCGACCTGGGACGGGGTCCAGGCCTCGATCCTCATCCCTCGTCCCTGATCCTCCGGGTCGGCGCCGAGCGCGGTCGGTAGGCTCGGGCGGCAAGCGGACCCGACGAGGGGAGTGACCGTGCCCGCGACCGTCGTCGTCGGGACGCAGTGGGGCGACGAGGGCAAGGGCAAGTTCACCGATCTGGTGGCCAAGGAGATGTCCCTGGTCGTGCGCTACCAGGGCGGCCACAACGCCGGCCACACCCTCGTGGTCGACGGGGACGCCTTCGCCCTGCAGCTCGTCCCCTCCGGGATCCTCTACGACCACATCACCCCGGTCATCGGCAACGGGGTGGTCGTCGACCCCCGGGTGCTGATCGACGAGTTGGACATGCTCGATGCCCGCGGCGTGGACACCAGCCGCCTGCTGCTGAGCGGCAACGCCCACCTGATCCTGCCCTACCACCAGGCCATCGACGTGATGATCGAGCGCTACCTGGGCAAGAACAAGCTGGGCACCACCAAGCGGGGCATCGGCCCCGCCTACGCCGACAAGGCGGCCCGGATCGGCCTACGGGTGCAGGACCTGCTCGACGCCAAGATCTTCCGCGAGAAGCTCGACGTGGTCCTGCGCGAGAAGAACCCGCTGCTGGCCAAGGTCTACAACCAGCTCGGCTTCGAGGCCGATGCCATCGTCGACGAGTACGTCGGCCGGTGCCTGCCCCGCCTCGAGCGCCACATCGGCGACACCGTGGGGGCGGTGCACGACGCCCTCGAGGCCGGCCGGCACGTGCTCCTCGAGGGGGCCCAGGCCACGTTCCTCGACCTGGACCACGGCACCTACCCCTACGTGACCTCGTCGAACCCGGTGGCCGGCGGCGCCTGCACCGGCGCCGGGGTCGGGCCCCGCCACATCGACCGGGTCATCGGGGTGGCCAAGGCGTACGTGACCCGGGTGGGCTCGGGGCCCTTCGTCACCGAGCTGCCCGAGGGCGACGCCGTGGGCGACCTGCTGGTCGACGTGGGTCACGAGTACGGCACCAACACCGGCCGCCGCCGCCGACCCGGCTGGATCGACGCCGTGATGCTGCGCCACGCCGTGCGGCTCAACTCCCTTTCGGAGCTGGCCCTGACCAAGCTGGACGTGCTCGACACCCTCGACACGGTGAAGGTGTGCGTGGCCTACGACGTGGACGGCGAGCGCCACACCCAGCTCCCGTACCACCAGTCCGCGGTGTTCCGGGCCCGGCCCGTCTACGAGGAGCTGCCCGGCTGGGGCCAGGACCTGAGCGGGGCCACCGAGGTGGCCGACCTGCCGGCGGCCGCCCTCGCCTACCTCGACTTCCTCGAGGAGCAGGTGGGCGTGCCCATCCGCCTGGTGGGGGTCGGCCCGGGCCGCACCCAGTTCGTCCAGCGGCGACCCTGAGGAGGCCCGGGTGAAGGTCTGCGTCGTGGGCGGCGGGGGCCGCGAGCACGCCCTGGCCCACGTGCTCGGGCGTGACGCCGAGGTGGTGGTGACGCCGGGCAACCCGGCCATCCCCGGCTCGGTGGCCACTCCCCCCGAGGAGATCGAGGCCGACCTGTTCGTGATCGGCCCCGAGGCGCCGCTGGTCGACGGCCTGGCCGATCGCCTGCGGGCCCGGGGCGCCCGGGTGTTCGGCCCCGGCGCCGCCGGCGCCCGCCTGGAGGGCTCGAAGGCCTGGATGAAGGACGTGCTGGCCTCCGCCGGGGTGCCCACGGCCCGGTTCGCCGCGTTCAGCGAGGTCGAGCCCGCCCTGGCCCACCTGGCCCAGCTCGAGCCCCCCTATGTGGTGAAGACCGACGGCCTGGCCGCCGGCAAGGGGGTCCTCGTCACCGAGTCGCTGGCCGAGGCCGGTGACGACGTGCGGGCCAAGCTGGCCGGTACCGCCTTCGGCGCTGCGGGTCGACGGGTCGTGATCGAGGAGGGCCTGGTCGGGCCCGAGTTGTCGCTGCTGGTCGTCTGCGACGGGAAGCGGGCGGTTCCCCTCGCCCCGGCCCAGGACTTCAAGCGGGTGGGTGACGGCGACACCGGCCCCAACACCGGGGGGATGGGGGCCTACTCGCCGGTGCCGGCGGCCACCGCCGCCGTCGTCGACGACATCATGGCCCGGGCCGTCGAGCCCACGCTGGGCGCCCTCCGGTCGGCGGGCATCGACTACCGCGGGGTGCTCTACGCCGGGCTGATGCTCACCGCCGACGGTCCCAAGGTGATCGAGTACAACGTCCGCTTCGGCGACCCCGAGGCCCAGGTGGTGCTGCCCCGGCTGACCAGCGACCTCGCCGACCTCCTGGCCCGGGCCGCCGACGGGGCGCTCGGTGCGGCGCCGACCTTCACCGACGAGGCCGCCGTCACGGTGGTCATGGCCGCCGAGGGCTACCCGGCCGCCCCCCGGGGCGGCGACCGCATCGAGGGGCTGGACGCCGCCTCGGCCCGCCCGGGCGTGACGGTCTTCGCCGCCGGGGTGGCCGCCGACGACACCGGGGCGCTGGTCACCGCCGGCGGGCGGGTGCTGGCCGTCACCGGCCTGGGCGCCGACGTGGCCGAGGCCCGCACCACCGCCTACGACGCGGTGGCCGACATCACCTGGCCCGGCGAACACCACCGGACGGACATCGCCGCCGCCGTCCCGGCGTAGGGGCCGCCAGGGAGCCCGGCGGTGATGGGGAGCGACCCGGAGGCGTGCCGGGGGCGGAGCCCCCATGGAGGCTCAGCGGGACTTGCGGAGGGCGGCGATGCGGTCGAGCATCGCCTGGGCACCGCTGTCGGCCAGGCCCTGCGGGTTGGCGGCCGGGATGCGGGTGGGGACGCGAGGCCGGATC
>CAYTJS010000171.1:0-8444 GCA_964438115.1 uncultured Iamiaceae bacterium | reverse complement strand
GGCGGCCGGCGCCGACCGCACCGTGCACCTGCGGGACGGCCGGGTCGACGAGGCCGCCGCCGTCGGCGTCGGTCCGGCCTGAGCCCCCTCGACCGGGTCGAGGAGCGAGCGCCGTGACCGTCGACCGGACCCGTCCCGACGTCCCGGCGGTGCTGCTGGGCCTGGCCGGGGCCGCGCTGGGCCTGGCCGGCGCCGGGACGGCGGCCGCCGCGTCGGTGGTCGTGGGTGGGGCCCTGGCCGTGGCCTGGGCCGGGGCCGCGGTCCTCACCCGGGCCCCCCGCCCCGCCCTGGCCCGCCTGGCGGGGACCGTGGCCGTCGTGGTCGGGGCCTGGGCCCTGGCCGCGGCGAGACTCGACGACGGGGACCCCTGGCCCCTGGTGGCGGCCCTGGCCGCTGCTCTGCTCGGGGCGCTGGTCGTCCTCCTCGGCCGGGCGGTGCCCGACGGTCGCCTCCCCGCGCCGGTCGACCGCGTGCTCGTGGGCACGGCCGGGGTCGTGGCCGTGGGGCTGGGCCTGGCCCTCGGTGGGGACGCCGACCTGCCGGTCGGCCCGCTCCTCGCCTGGTGGTCGGTGACGGGCGTGGTGGCCGCCGCCGGCTACCTCGGTCGCTGTCGGCGGGCGACGGTGGCCGACCGGGCGCGACTCCAGTGGATCGGCTGGGGGGTCGTGGTGGCGGGGGCGGTGGCCGTCCTCGTCATCCTCCTCGACCTGCTCCTCGACTGGTCGTCGCAGCCGGCGGCGGCGGCCCTGGCCGCCACCGTCGCCGTGCCGATCGGCCTGGTGGCCTCGACGGTCCCCCGCCTGCTCACCGTGGTCGACCGGGTGCTCGTGCGCACCGTGGTCGTCGTCGGCCTCGTCGCCCTCGTCGAGGCGGTCTACCTGTTCGTCGTCGTCGGCCTCGGTCGGGTCCCCGAGTCCGAGGAACGGTCGGTGCTGGTCCTGTCGATGGTGGCGGCCGCCGTCTGTGCCGTGCTCGCCTTCCCGGCCCGCCAGCGACTGGAGGAGCTGGCCAACCAGCGGGTCTACGGCGAGCGCCACCGTCCCGACGACGCCCTGCGCACCTTCGCCGGCCGGATGACCCGGGCCGCGCCCATGGACGAACTGCTGCTCCAGTTGGCCGAGTCGCTGAAGAAGAGCCTGCGCCTCACCCGGGCCGAGGTGTGGACGGGGGTGGGGGGCCATCTCGAGCGGGCCGTGTCGGTGCCCGACCAGGGTCCGGGCTCGCTGGTGCTGGCGGGGGAGGAGCTGGGGGTGGCCGCCCGGGCCCACGTGCAGGGCAACGCCTGGCTCCAGGTCTGGGTCCCCGCCGTCCTCGACGGCCGCGGGTCGGTCCAGGTGCGGGCGGCGATGGTCGCCCACCTGGGCGAGCTGCTGGGGCTGCTCGTCCTGGAACGGCCGGCCGACGACCCGCCGTTCACCGAGGCCGACGACCGGGCCCTGGCCGAGCTGGCCCGCCAGGTCGGCCTGGCCCTGCACAACGTCCGCCTCGACTCGGCCCTGCAGGCGTCGCTCGAGGAGCTGGAGGTGCGCAACCAGGAGCTGGTCGCCTCCCGGCGCCGCATCGTCACCGCCGCCGACGAGTCCCGGCGCCAGATCGAACGGAACCTCCACGACGGGGCCCAGCAGCACCTGGTGGCCCTGGCCGTGAAGGTCGGGCTGGTGAAGCAGCTCATCGACGCCGACCGGGCGACCGCCGACGAGATGCTGGACCAGCTCCGCGGCGACGTCCAGGACACCCTGGAGGAGCTGCGGGAGCTGGCCCACGGCATCTACCCGCCGCTCCTGCGGGACCGGGGGCTGGCGGCCGCCCTGCAGGCGGCGGCCAACCGGTCCGCCCTCCCGGCCGAGCTGGTGGTGGGGGACGGGGTCACCCGCCACGAGCCCGAGACCGAGGCCGCCGTCTACTTCTGCTGCCTCGAGGCCATGCAGAACGCGGGCAAGCACGCCGGCGACGACGCCCACCTCACCATCACCGTCGACCAGGACGACGCCGAGCTGTCCTTCGAGGTGGCCGACGACGGTCCCGGTTTCGACGTCGCCACCGTGGCGGGCGGGCACGGGTTCGTGAACATGCGGGACCGCCTCGGTGCCATCGGCGGGACCCTGGTCGTCGACAGCGTCCCGGGGGCCGGGGCCCGCATCCGCGGGCGCATCCCGCTCGATCCCGCGCCATCCTGACCTCATGGTCGCCACCACCTACGACGCCGTGGTGGTGGGGTCGGGCCCCAACGGGATGGTGGCGGCCGTCACCCTCGCCGCCGAGGGCCACTCGGTGCTGGTGGTCGAGGCCGCCGACACGCTCGGCGGCGGGGCCCGGTCCGCCGAGCTCACCCTGCCCGGCGTGGTCCACGACACCTGCTCGACGGTGTGGGCCCTCGGGCTGGCCTCCCCGGCCATGCGGTCCCTGCCCCTCGAGGCCCACGGGGTCGAGTGGGTCCAGCCCGACGTCCCCGTGGCCTCGCCCCTCGACGACCGTCCGGCGGCGCTGCTGCATCGCTCGGTCGAGGCCACCGCCGAGGGCCTCGGCGCCGACGCCGAGGCCTACCGCCGGCTGGTGCAGCCCCTGGTCGACGCCGGCCTCGACCTGGTGGACGGCCTGCTCTCGCCCTTCGGCCTACCCCGCCGTCCCGTGGCGCTGGCCCGGTACGGCGTACACGGGATCCGTTCGGCCCGCGGCCTGGCCCGGTCCCGCTTCGCCACTGAGGAGGCCCGGGCGCTCCTGGCCGGCCTCTCGGCCCACTCGATCCTCTCGCTGCGGGCCCCGGTGTCGGCCGGCTACGGCCTGATGCTGGGGGTGGCGGGCCACCTGGTCGGCTACCCGTTCGTGCGAGGCGGCTCCCAGCAGGCCACCGACGCCCTCGTCCGCATCCTGGCCGGCCACGGTGGCGAGGTCGTCACCGGCACCCGGGTGCGGTCCCTGGCCGACCTGCCCCCCTCCCGGGTGGTGCTGCTCGACGTGGCCGCCCGCAACGCCGCGGCCATCGTCGGGGACCGGTTCCCCGCCCGGTACCGGCGCCGCCTCGAGGCCTTCCGGTACGGGCCGGGGGTCCACAAGGTCGACTGGGCCCTGGACGGGCCGGTGCCCTGGGCCGACCCGAGCGTGGCCCGGGCCGGCACCGTGCACCTGGGCGGCACCCTCGAGGAGACGGTGGTGGCCGAGGGCGAGGTGATGGCCGGCCGTCACCCCGAGCGCCCGTTCGTCCTGCTCTGCCAGGCCAGCGGGTTCGACCCGACCCGGGCCCCGGCCGGCACCCACGCCGTGTGGGCGTACTGCCACGTGCCCAACGGCTCGACGGTGGACATGACCGAACGCATCGAGGCCCAGGTGGAGCGCTTCGCCCCCGGGTTCCGGGACCGGATCCGGGCTCGCCACGTGATGGGCCCGGCGGCCGTCGAGGCCCGCAACGCCAACTACGTCGGCGGCGACATCAACGCCGGGTCCGCCGACCTGGTCCAGTTCCTGCGCCGACCGACCCTGGGCCTCGATCCCTGGCGCACCCCCGCCCGCGGCGTCTACCTCTGCTCGTCGTCGACGGCGCCGGGCGGCGGGGTCCACGGGATGTGCGGGTGGCATGCCGCCCGGTCGGCCCTCCGCCACGACCTGCGGGCCGCGGGTTAGCCGGGCCGGACCTCGGCCAGGAGGGCGGGACCGAAGTCCTCCTTGTGCACGTAGCGGGTGGCGCCGCAGTCGGCGGCGTCGGCCGGCAGGTCGGCCTCCCGGTAGGTCGACAGGAGAATCACGGCGGTGTCGGGGTGTTCGGCGAGGATCCGTCGGGTGGCCTCGATGCCGTCGATGCCCGGCAGGTTGATGTCCATCAGGACCACGGCGGGGTCCAGGGCGGCGGCGACGGCGACAGCGTCCTCGCCGGACTCGGCCTCGCCGGCGACGGTGAACCCGGGCGCCAGCTGCACGACCGTGCGGGCCACGGCGCGAAAGGGCGCCTGGTCGTCGACGATCAGCACGCCGAGGTCGGGGGTGGGGGGCTCAGTCGTGGTGACCATGGTGCCGTGGCCGGTGTCGCCGGCCCAGGGTGGGCGCCCCCGAGGCCATGGTGGGGCCTACCCCCCCTGCTCGGCCAGGTAGAGCAGGACCGCCTTGACCCGGCGGTGGATGTCGGGCTCCTCGCTCAGGCCCAGCTTGGCGAACAACGAGTTGATGTGCTTCTCGACGGCCCGGTCCGACAACCCCAGGGCGGCGGCCACCGCGGCGTTGTTGCGCCCCTGGGCGATCTCGGCCAGGACCTCGGTCTCGCGGGGGGTGAGGTGCTCGAGGGGGGAACGAGGGGCTCGGCGGCGGCTGGCGACCAGGCCCTCGACGACCTTGGGGTCCACCACCGACCCGCCGGTGGCGACGTCGCGCACGGCGCCGACGAGCTGGGCCGGGTCCGACACGCGTTCCTTCAGGAGGTAGGCGCGACCCTCGCTGCCGCTCTCCAGCAGGTCCAGGGCGTACTCGGCCTCGGCGTACTGCGACAGCACCACCACGCCCACGTCGGGGTGGGAGATCCGCAGCTCGGCGGCGGCGCGGATGCCCTCGTCGGTGCCGGTCGGGGGCATGCGGATGTCGGTCAGGACGACGTCGACCTCGTGGGCGGTCACGGCAGCCATGAGCTCGTCGTAGTCGGCGCACAGGGCGACGACCTCGAGGTCGTCCTCGTGGCCGAGGAGGGTGGCCACGCCCTCCCGCACCAGCAGGGAGTCCTCGGCGACGATCAGGCGCAGCGCCACCCGGGCACTCTACGTGCCCGTCCGGATGCGGCCGGGGTGGGCGCCTCGGCGTCGTTACCCTCGCCCGGTGGCCCGCCCCCGCCTCGTCACCACCGCCCCCGGCAGCCACCAGGCGGCCTTCGGGTCCGCCGAGTGGGGTCTCCTGTCGTTCATCGCCGTCGTCTGGGGCTCCTCCTTCCTGCTCATCGCCGTCGGTGTCGACCACCTCGCCCCCAGCGTGGTCACCGCCGGCCGCATCCTCTTCGGGTTCCTGGGCCTGGTGGCGGTGCCCGCGGCCCGGGCCCCGATCGACCGGGAGGACCGGCCCCGCCTCGTGCTGCTGGGGGTGGTCTGGATGGCCATCCCGCTGTCGCTCTTCCCGATCGCCGAGCAGTGGGTGGACTCGTCGGTGGCGGGGATGATCAACGGTTCGGTCCCGCTCTTCGCCGCCGCCATCGGTGCCGTCCTGCTGCGGGTGCTGCCCCCCAGCCGCGTAATGGTGGGCCTCGTCGTCGGCTTCGCCGGGGTGGTGGCCATCAGTCTGCCCAGCCTGTCGGGCGCCGACGCCTCGCCCCTGGGGGTGGGCCTGCTCCTCGTGGCCGTGGCCCTCTACGGCCTGGCCGCCAACCTGGCCATCCCGCTGCAGCAGCGCCACGGCGCCCTGCCGGTCCTGCTGCGGATGCAGCTGGTGGCCCTGGCCCTCACGGCCCCGGTGGCAGCGGTCGGCCTCACCCGGTCCTCCTTCGCCTGGTCCTCGGTGCTGGCGGTGGTGGTCCTGGGGCTGCTGGGCACCGGCTGGGCCTACGCCGCCCAGACCACCCTGCTGGGGCGGGCCGGCGCCGCCCGCGGCTCGGTCCCGGTGTATGTCACACCGGTGGTGGCCATCGCCCTGGGGGCGGTCTTCCGCGACGAGCGGGTGGCGCCCCTGGCCCTGGCCGGGATGGTCCTGGTGCTGGCCGGGGCCTGGATCACCAGCCAGGCCGAGGGCTGAACCTGCTGTGCCCTGTGCCCCTGGTGGGTCGGCCCTCAGGCCGGCGCCCGGCCGGCCGACGAGTTGGGGGTGCGTCGTGTGCTCCCCGTGCTCCTGGTGGTGGTCGCCCTCGTCCTGGCGGGCTGTGGGGGTGACGCCGACCCCGACGTGACGGCGGGATCCGACGGGGCCTTCGGTCAGGCCGACGACTGCACCCAACTGGCCGACCAGGCGGTGGCGGCCCGGGCCCGCGTGCTGCGCCGGCTCGGGGACGCCGGCCGCCGCGACGTCGAGGCCATCGATGCCGCCATGGAGACCTTCGGCGGCTCCACGGACCTGGCCACCCGGTACGAGGGCCTCGACTGCGACACCTCCTTCGACGAGGCGGTGTGTGCGGCCTCGGCCGACCTGGCGCCGGCGGGACCGGCGGCCGAGGACCTGGTCGCCACCTGGGCGGCAGCCTGCCCGTGAGCACCGTCGACCTCTCCCCGTGCTCTTGGCATCACGCTGAGCGGTCGGTAGTGTGGCGGAATCAGTCACTCTCTGTGGTGACCTGAGGGCGAGCGAGAAGGACGGCGAACGTGCGCAGACGGATCCTGGTGGCGATGGCACTCCTCGTGGGCGTGGTGGGCGCGAGCCTGGCCGCGGCCCCGGCCGAGGCCGAGCTGACCACCGCGGTGTACCGCACCGACGGGGTGGAGGGGTCGGTCACCGACCCCACCAACGTCGTGCCCGCCGAGGTCTGGGACATGCAGACCATCGGCAACACGGTCTATGTCGCCGGTCGGTTCACCACCGTCGTGCAGACGACCGGGGCCTGGCCCCGCACGCCCCAGCGCTTCCTCGCCGCCTACGACGCCTCGTCGGGCCGGTGGATCGACTGGTGGCGCCCGACGCTCAACGCCCCGGCCTGGGCCCTCGACGTCACCGCCGACGGTTCCCTGCTGGTGGGCGGTGCCTTCACCGAGGTCAACGGGGTCGCCCGCAGCGCCGTGGTCGCCCTCGACCCGCGCACGGGCGCCATCGACAACCGCTTCTACGCCGAGGTCACCCGGCCCAACACCACCGCCGCGCCCGTCGTCCGCGACTTCTTCCGTGACGGCAGCCGCATGTACATCGGAGGCAACTTCGCCCGCGTGGTCTGGGGCAACCCGGCGGTGCCCACCCGCACCCAGGTGACCAAGGTCGCCCGGGTGGACGCCGCCACCGGCGCCGCCGACACCACGTGGCGACCGACGGTCGCCGGTCGATCGGTCTGGGCGGTGGCCACCAGTGGCGGCGGGTCCCGGGTCCACCTCGGGGGCGAGTTCACCAGCGTCAACGGTGCGACCGGCACCTCGCTCCTCGCCACGGTGCGGGCCGACACCGGCGCCCTGGTGACCGGCTGGGACCACGGGCCCAATCAGGCCCTCCGGTCGAACTGGCCGCTGGGCGGGATCATCTACGACCTCGGGGTGTACCAGAACAACCTGTTCGTGTCGGGCGCCGAGCACTTCTGGGAGGTGCGGCGGGCCGACACCGGCATCACCCTGCGCATGGTCTCCTCGCCGCACGACACCCAGCGCATCGACGTCTTCGGTGATCGTGTCTACATCGGGTGCCACTGCATCCGGACCAACCGGAACCTGCAGGTCATCGAGGTCAGCGGGACCACCGGCCAGACCCTGCGCACCCTGGGCAACTCGCTCACCGGCGGCGACGGTGGCTGGGCCTTCGCCAAGGCCCCCGACGGCTGCCTGTGGGCGGGTGGCGACTTCACCTCCACCACCCAGCTCGTGGGCGCCGCCGCCGGCAGCCGCCAGTGGGTCGGGCGCTTCGCCCGGCTGTGCGACGCCGCCGGACCCCTGCCCCACAACGTGCCGTCGCTCACCCGGCCACCGGCCCCACCCGACCCGAACGTGCTCATCGGCCCCAACGCGGCCTGGCGCTACCTGGCCGACGGCACCCATCCCCTCGGCTGGACACGCGCCGCCTTCACCGACGATGCCTGGCCCATCGGCACCGGTCAGCTCGGCTACGGCGACGGCGACGAGTCCACGGTCATCCCCCGCCAGGGCCTGAGCGCCCTCTTCCGTCGGGAGTTCGAGGCCGACCCCGGCGCCAGCCCCTTCGTCGAGCTGCAGCTGAACGTCGACGACGGTGCCACCGTGTGGATCAACGGCAACCCGGTCGTGGCCGAGAACATGCCCACCGGCGAGATCACGGCGACGACCCTCGCCAGCACCGCCGTCTTCGGTGCGGCCGAGAACGACTACTCGATGTACCGCCTGCCGTCGAGCGTGCTGGTGAACGGCACCAACACCATCGCGGTGAGCGTGCACCAGTCGGACTCGAGCAGCAACGACCTGACCTTCGACGCCGCCCTGGTGCGGGCCGCCGACGCCGGCGCCGGCGTGGTCCCCACGCCGGCCATCACGGTCCCGACCGCGGCCCCGCCGCCACCCCCGGCCGCCGTCGAGCTGGTCCCGGCGGGCGCCACCTGGCGGTACCGGGACGACGGCTCCGACCAGGGCACGGCCTGGCGCTCCCGCACCTTCGACGACACCGCCTGGGCGCAGGGCGCGGCCAAGCTCGGCTTCGGCATGGGTGACGAGGTCACCGTGACCCGCGCCGGCGGCCGCCCCGTCACCGCCTACTTCCGTACGCGGTTCTCGCTGGCCGACGCCTCGCCGTACGGCACGATCACCCTTCGCCTCCTGCGGGACGACGGCGCGGTCGTCTACCTCAACGGCACCGAGGTGCTCCGGGACAACATGCCCACCGGGACC
>CAYTJS010000170.1:0-8478 GCA_964438115.1 uncultured Iamiaceae bacterium | reverse complement strand
AGGCGGCGCGGCGGCGCGGCGGCGGCCAGGGTGAGGGCCACCAACCGATCGGCCAGGGCAGGGGGCGTGTAGTGCGCTCCCCGCACCCGGCGATCGGCCGGTACCAGCAGGGCCTCGTGGGCGAGGCCCAGGAGGTCGGGTCCCGCGTCGTCGGGCATCGGCGGAAAGCCATCGACACCGTCGACGTCGAGTCGGTCGACCTCGTCGCGCGCCGCGACCGAGGGGCCGAGGCGGCGGGCGATCCCGGCCAGGAGCGGCCGGGCGGGCACGTCCCCGGACCGGGCCCACGCCACCAGGGCGGCGAGCCAGGCCCGGGTCGGGCGATCAGGCAGGGGCGGCCGCCGGGTCCCAGGCCAGCAGGTCGGCCAGGCGGGCGTCGTTCGAGAAGACCTCGACGATGGGCTGGTCGACGCCGATGCGGGTCTGCAGCCGCTTGACCTCGAGCTCCTGGTTCCAGAGCACGAGGCTGACGACCACGCCCGACTCACCGGCCCGCGCCGTGCGGCCCGAGCGGTGGAGGTAGGTCTTGTGGTCGGTGGGCGGGTCGTAGTGGATGACCACGTCGATGTCGTCCACGTGGATGCCGCGGGCGGCGACGTCGGTGGCGACGAGCACCGGCAGCTTGCCGGCGTCGAAGTCCTTGAGGGCCCGCTCCCGCACCCGCTGGGGAAGGTCGCCGTGGATGGCCGCGGCCTCGACCCCCTCCTTCTCGAGCTGGCGCTCGAGGCGGTCGGCGCCCCGCTTGGTGTTGCAGAACACCAGGGTGCGGGTCGAACTCCGGCTGATGGCCGCCGCCACCTTCACCTTGTCCATCTCGTGGACGTGGAGGAACCGGTGGTGCATCTGCTCGACGGTCACCTGCTGGGACTCGATCTCGCAGATGGCGGGGTCGGTGGTGTGGCGCTTGATCACCCCGTTGACCACACCGTCGAGGGTGGCCGAGAAGAGCAGCGTCTGGTGCTCGCGCTCGATGCGGCGCAGGATCCACTCGACCTGGGGCAGGAAGCCCATGTCGGCCATCCGGTCGGCCTCGTCGAGCACCACGGCCTCGACGTCGGCCACCGAGCACTCGCCCCGGTCGATCAGGTCGATGAGGCGGCCGGGGGTGGCGGCCACCACCTCGGCCCCGTCGGCCAACTGGGCCACCTGCTTCTCCATGGGGGCGCCCCCGTAGACCGCCACCACGGTGACGTCGCGCTCCTCGGACAGCGGGGCCAGCTCGTCGCAGACCTGGAGGGCCAGCTCGCGGGTCGGCACCAGCACCAGGGCCCGGGGACGGCGGGGCTCGGCCTGTCGGACCCGGCCCAGGATGGGCAGGCCGAAGGCCAGGGTCTTGCCCGAGCCGGTCTTGGCCTTGCCGCACACGTCACGACCCTCGAGGGCCGGGGGGATGGCCAGGGCCTGGATGGGGAAGGGCTCGGTGATCCCGCGGGCAGCGAGGGCCTCGACGAGGTCGGGGGCCACGCCGAGGGACTCGAACGTGGGGGTCATGGTCGTCTCCTGACGTCTCCGGTGGGTCGCCCTCGGCGTCGACCGGTCAGAGGACAACCCGTGGGACCCATCCGCTCTGCAGGGTGTCGAGCAGGATGCTGGTCCCGGGTCGTGGGGAGGGTACCCGCGTACCCCCGGGTTCACGCCCGCCAGTCGGGGTCGGGACGGTCACGCCCCTGGCGCCACAGCACCACCAGACCGAGGCCGACCACCACCTCGGCCAGCACGGCCCACCCCCGCAGGGTCGGCGGCTCGTCGAAGGTCTCGTCCCCCAGCCGGCACACCGACCCCGGCGGCCACCACTGCCAGGACGCCTCGCCCTGGGCCTCGGGCAGGCCCGGCACCCGGCAGGTGGCGTCACCGCCGGTGAGGGCCTCGGCCACCAGGGTGCCGACGAGCAGCACCAGCACCAGGGCCCAGAGCAGGGCCACGACGCCGACCAGCGCCGTGACCACCCGACCGCCGCGCACGGACCGCTGTCCCGCCGGCCCTCAGGCGGGCAGGGCCGCCTCGATGGCCTCGACCAGCTCGGGGGCCTGGGGCTCGACGGTCGGGCGGAAGCGCCCGATCACCGTGCCGTCGGGACCGACCAGGAACTTCTCGAAGTTCCACTGGATGTCGCCCGCCTGGCCCTCGGCGTCGGCCACCTCGGTGAGCTCGGCGTAGAGGGGGTGGCGACCGTCGCCGTTGACCTCGATCTTCTCGTAGAGCGGGAACGAGACCCCGTAGTTCAGCGAGCAGAACTGGGCGATCTCCTCGGCCGTGCCCGGCTCCTGTTCGAGGAACTGGTTGCACGGAAAGCCCAGGACCGTGAAACCCCGGTCGCCGTAGGCGTCCTGGAGGGCCTGGAGCCCCTCGTACTGGGGCGTGAGCCCGCACTTGGAGGCCACGTTGACCAGGAGGGCGACCTTGCCCTCATGCTCGTGGAGGTCGGCCGCGGAGCCGTCCAGCGCGTTGATCTCGTGGTCGTAGATCGCCATCAGCCCAGTATGACCCGTCCGTCGGCCACGGCGGCGCCCTCGGCCCGCAGCCGCCGGGCGTGGTCGTCCTCGAGGCCGGGGACCAGACGGCCGGTGGCGGTCACCACCCGCCACCAGGGCTGGCCCGGGTGGGTGGCGAGGAAGCGGCCCACCGCCCGGCCGGCCCCGGGGTACCCGGCCTCGGCCGCCACCTCACCGTAGGTGACCACGTCACCGGGCCCGAGGTCGGCCAGGACGGCGGCCACGGCGACCTCGAAGGGGGTCCCCGCCCCGGGTCCGGGGGTGCTGGTCATCGCCCCATCGTGGCGGGTCTAGCCTCGCGGGCGTGACCGGGGCGGCACTGGCCGACATCGGGGCCCGGGGGTACACGGTCCTCGAGGACGTGCTCGACGACGACGCCTGCGACGCCCTGCTCGCCGACCTGGCCCGCATCGAGGCTGCGCTCGACGCCCGTCCGTCGGACAACGGCTTCGAGGGCCGCCGCACGATCCGGGTCTACAACCTGCTCGCCCACGGCCCGGCCTGGGCCGACCTGGTGACCAACCCCACCGTCCTGCCCGTGGTCGAGGGGGTGCTCGACGACGGTTGCCTGCTGTCCTCGCTGTCCTCCATCCGCATCCTGCCCGGCGAGGGGACCCAGCCGGTGCACGCCGACGACCAGGTCATGCCGCTGGCCAAGCCGCACGCGGCGACGGTGTGCAACACCATGTGGGCGCTGACCGACTTCACCGCCGAGAACGGCGCCACCCGGGTCGTGGCCGGCTCCCACACCGCCGACCACTCCCCCGACTACGGCCGCCCCTACGACACCGAACCGGCCACCATGCGGCGGGGCAGCGTGCTGGTGTGGCACGGGAGCCTGTGGCACGGCGGCGGGGCCAACACCACCGACCGGGACCGGGTCGGCATCGCCGCCAACTTCTGCGCCGGCTTCGTCCGCCAACAGGAGAACCAGCAGTTGGGCCTGCCCGCCGACCTGGTGCGGACCTTCCCACCCCGTCTGCAGGAACTCCTCGGCTACGGCATCTACCGCGGCCTGATCGGCCACATCGACAAGCGCACCCCCGCCGAGGTCGTCCTCGGCGACCGGCCCCGCCCCATGCTGTGGGACCTGGCGTGAGCGGCCCCCACCCCGCCATCGCGTGAGCCCCACGCTCGAGGGCACCCTCGCCGACCTGCTGGACCGCCATCGGGCCGCCTGGGGTGCCGCCCACCAGACCCTGGCCGTGCGGGCCGCCGACGGCACCGCCGCCGTGGCGGGCGACGTCGACCACCGCTACGACCTGGCGTCGATCACCAAGCTGTTCACGACCCTGGCCGTGCTCGTCGCCGTCGAGGAGGATGCCGTCACCCTGGACGACCCCGCCGGACCGCCGGGGGCCACCCTCGTCCACCTCCTGGCCCACGCCTCGGGCCTGGCCTTCGAGGGCGACACCGTGCTGGCCGCCCCGGGGACCCGGCGCATCTACTCCAACACCGGCATCGAGGCGGCGCTGCACCACGTGGAGGCGGCCACGGGGATCCCCGGGTCGACCTACGCCACCGAGGCCGTGCTCGAGCCCCTCGGCCTGACCCACACCGACGTCGTGGGCAGCCCCGCCGCGGGCTGGCGGGCCACGGCGGGCGACGTCCTCACCCTCCTCGACCAGGTCCGGCGTCCAACGCTCGTCACCCCGGCGACCATGGCCCGGGCCACCACCGTCGCCTTCCCCGGCCTGGCCGGGGTCCTCCCCGGCTGGGGCCGCCACGACCCCCTCGACTGGGGCCTCGGGTTCGAGGTGCGCGACGGCAAGGCGCCGCACTGGACGCCGCCCGCCGCCTCCCCCGCCACCGTGGGCCACTTCGGGGGCGCCGGCACCTTCGTCTGGCACGACCCCGACGCCGGCGTGACCTGTGTGGGCCTGGGCGACCGCCCCTTCGACGACTGGGCCCGCACGCTCTGGCCCGCCCTCGGCACCGAGGTGCTCACGAACGCCGCCTGACGGCCGATCTCGTACTCGTGCCCGCCGACCCCACGCTGCCATGAGCGCCCTCGCCAAGGCCCGCGCCCGTCAGGCCCTGGCCGACGCCGGCCTGCCCGCGGACGGCAACCTGGAGCCGCTGCGGTCGGTGACCAACGAGGTCTGGCTCTCCGACGAGTTCCTGGTGCGGCTGAACCGACGCCAGGACGGTCGGCTCCAGAAGGAGATGGCCATCGGCAGCCTCCTGCCCCCGGTCCTCGGCTACCCCGAGCCCATCGCCTACGGCGGCGAGCCCGGCAGCGACTGGCTGATCCTGCGCCGGCCCCGGGGCCGGGTGCTGAGCCAGGCCTGGCCCCACCTCGCCGCCCCCCAGCGCCACCTCGCCGTGCAGCACCTGGCCTATCTGCTGCAGACGGTCCACAGCCTCCCGGCCCCGGCCGAGCTGCCCGCCATCGACGACCCGCCCCTCCTGCAGAGTGTCGAGCTGGACGCCCCCACCGCGGAGCTGGTGAACGCCATCGGTCGCCTCGAGTCCGCCCCCCACGTCGACGCCGGCCTGATGGCCGACGCCCGATCGCTGGTGCGGGACCTGGCCCTCTCCCTCGAGCCCTTCCGGGCCACGACCATGGTCCACGGCGACGTGCACTTCGAGAACGTGCTGTGGGATGGCACCCGGGTCCACACCCTCCTCGACTGGAAGTGGGCCCGCCCCGCCCCCGCCGACATCGACGCCGACGTCCTCCTGCGCTACTGCGCGCACCCCGAGGCCTTCGTGGCCGACGCCCACCGCTACCACGCCCGGCCCGAGGAGTACGCCGAGGTGCCGTGGCAGCTGGCCGACGCCTACCCGGCCCTCTTCGGCCACAAGCGCCAGTTCGACCGGATGCGGCTCTACTCGATCGCCTTCGACGTGCGCGAGCTGGTCCACTACCCGCCGCCCGTGCCCGTCGACCGCCTCCCCGCCCACCACGCCTACCACCGCTTGGCCGCCGTCGTCGCCGGCCGCAGCTACCTCGACGAGTTGGCCGGCGCGGCGGCATAGCCGCCGCGATGTCCCTCGTCGCCGCCTTCGCGGCGACTGCTGCCTCCGGCAGCTTCCGCACCGGTCCACAGCGCTGCTCCGGCTGGCGCCTCCGCAGCGTCACCCCACGTCACTGCCCTTGCCCTCGGCCGTGCTCCCTCGGTTAGGTCGGATGGCTTAGGTCGGGTGGCTCATTCGGGGTGGGGGGCATCAAGGGGCGGGGATCGGCGACCGTAGGGGTGGGCATGTCCGGGGATCGCAACGGGTTCGCCATGGCGCGGGCCCGCCACGCACTGGCCAAGGCCGGCCTCGACCCCCGGGTGGAGCTGACGCCGCTGTCCAGCGTGACCAACGAGGTCTGGGCCGCCGGGCGCCACATCGTGCGGGTGAACCGCCAGCCCGTCCCCCGCCTGTGGCGGGAAGCGACCCTCAGCACCCTGCTGCTCCCCGCCCGGGTCGGTTGCCCGCCCATCGTGGCCTACGGCGGCATCCTCGGCGCCGACTGGATGATCACCGAGCGCCTGCCCGGTCAGGTCCTCAGCCGCTGCTGGCCGGCGATGTCGACCGCCGACCGGCGCCGGGCCGTGTCCCAGCTGGCGGACCGGCTGCGCACCCTGCACACCTTCGAGCTGGGCGAGCCCCTGCCCGAGGTGGCCACCCCCCACCTGCTCGCCTCCAGCGCCGGGCCCGGCTCCCTCGACCGGCTGCTGACCGGCCTCGACCATGCCCAGACCATGGACCACATCGACCCCGTCGTGGTGGTGCAGGCCAAGACCCTCGTCCGCGACTCCATCGCCGCGCTGGACCCGGTCCCGTCGCAGCGCCTCATCCACGGCGACATCCACTTCGAGAACATCCTCTGGGACGGCGGCGCCATCTCGGGCCTGCTCGACTTCGAGTGGTCCCGCCACGCCGCCGCCGACCTCGAGCTGGACGTGCTCCTGCGCTTCTGCGCCCTCCCGTTCCTGCACGTCGCCGAGGACTACGAGGCCGTCACCGACCCGGCCGACTACGCCGAGGTGCCCCGCTGGCTGCGCGAGGACTACCCCGAGCTGTTCGGCCACCCCCGCCTCCGGGACCGCCTCCGGGTGTACTCCGTCGCCTACGACGTGCGCGAGCTGCTGCTCGACCCGCCGACCCGCCCGGTCGACGAGCTGTCGCACCTCCACCCCTACCACCGGCTCGCCGACACGGTGGAGGGCCGGGGCCATGTGGACCTACTCGACCTCGGTGACCTCGCCGACCGGGCCGTCACGCCCCTCGGTCGTGGCGCCGTCCTCGACGGGGTCACCGTCAACGACGGCGTCGTCCCCGTCGCGGCCGTCGCCTGAGCCTGCCGCCGCCGAGCGGTCGGGCCAGAGCAACCAGACCAGGCCCGAGATCACGAGCAGCCCGCTCACCCAGGTGTTGACCCGCAGGCCCAGCACCAGACTGGCCTCGTCCACCCGGAGCAGCTCGATCCAGAAACGGCCCAGGCCGTAGCCGAGCAGATAGACGGCGAAGAGCCGTCCCCGCCGGACCAGGCCGCGGCGGTCGAGCCACAGCATCAGGCCCATCAGGGCCAGGTTCCACAGCCCCTCGTACAGGAAGGTGGGGTGGAACGTGGGCTCGTCCGCATAGCGGGCCGGCCGGTACTGCTCGTCGATCTCCAAGGCCCAGGGCAGGTCACTCGGCCGCCCGAAGACCTCTTGGTTGAACCAGTTGCCCAGCCGCCCGATGGCCTGGGCCAGGGGCAGCGCCGGGGCGATGGCGTCGGCGCCCAGGGCCAGGTCGACCCCCCGCCGACGGGCCACCCACAGGCCCACCAGCGTGCCGAGGAGGATCCCGCCGGGGACACCGAGGCCGCCCTCCCAGACGGCGAAGGCCGACCACCAGTCGCCCTGGAACCGCTTCCAGTCGGTGGCGACGTGGTAGAGCCGGGCGCCCACCAGGCCCGCCGGCACCGCCCACAGGGCGATGGCCGACACGTCGTCGGGGTCGAGGCCCTTGCGGGCGAAGCGTCGCCGGGCCAGCTCGACGGCGGCCAGGACGCCGAGGGCGATCATCAGGCCGTAGGCCCGCAGGTTCAGCGGGCCGATCTCGATGGCCTTGGACCCCGGGCTGGGGATGGAGGCGAGCAGCCGGGCGAGCACGGGGTCGTCCGGCCGTCAGGCGAACAGCGCGTCGGCGTAGAGCGGCGCGGCCCCGTGTCGCACGGCGTGGACCAGGCCCGTCGCCGCCGGCAGCAGGTTCTCGGCGAAGAACCGGGCGGTCACGACCTTGCCCTCCAGCAGGGCGGCGGCCTCGCCCGCCGTCGACCGCCGGGCGGCCAGGGCCTGGAGGCCGACGACCCAGCCGCCCGTCACCGTGGCCAGCAGGCGCAGGTAGGGCGTCGAGCCGGCCAGGGCCTCGTTGGGGTCGGCCAGGCCGTGCTCGAGGATCCAGCCCGTCGCCTCGCGGGCGGCGGCCACCCCCTCGGCCAGGCGCTCACCCACGGCAGCCAGGTCCTCGTCACCGGAGGCGGTCAACTCGTCGGCGGTGGCGGCCATGCGGTCCAGGTGGTCGGTGACCACACCACCGGCCCGCATCGGCAGCTTGCGGCCGACGAGGTCCATGGCCTGGATGCCGTTGGTGCCCTCGTAGATCGGGGGGATGCGGGCGTCACGGAAGTGCTGGGCCGCGCCCGTCTCCTCGATGTAGCCCATGCCGCCGTGGACCTGGATGTTGAGCGAGGTGGCCTCGAGGCCCATGTCGGTGCCCCACGCCTTGGACAGCGGGGTGAAGAGGTCGGCCCGCTCCTGGTGGTCCTGGCGCACCGCCGGGTCGGGGTGGTGGGCGGCGAGGTCGAGGGAGCGCCCGTTCAGGTACATGAGCCCCCGCATGGCCTCGATGAGGGCCTTCTGGGTGAGCAGCATGCGGCGCACGTCGGCGTGCTCGATGATCGGGGCCTGCTCGCCCGGGGGACCGCCCAGGGACCGGCCCTGGCGGCGCTCCTTGGCGAAGGCCACCGACTGCTGGTGGGCCCGCTCGGCCAGGGCCAGGCCCT
>CAYTJS010000169.1:1031-8495 GCA_964438115.1 uncultured Iamiaceae bacterium | reverse complement strand
CCGGTGTCATTCGCGCCGTCCTTGACGGCGACGACGGCTACCCCCGGAAGCGGTTGGTGATGGGCAGGCGCCGGTCGCGGCCGAAGGCCTTGGTGGTGAGCTTGGGGCCCGGTGGGGTGAGGCGGCGCTTGTACTCGGCCACGTCGACCAGGCGCACGATGCGCTCGACGGTGGCCCGGTCGTGGCCGGCGGCGACGATCTCGTCGATGGCGCGGTCGTCCTCGACGTAGAGCTCGAGGATGGGGTCGAGCACGTCGTAGGGCGGCAGGCTCTGGTCGTCGCGCTGGTCGGGGCGCAGCTCGGCCGAGGGGGGCTTGGTCAGGACCGACTCGGGGATGACCTCGCGCCCGGCCACCCCGTTTCGGTGCCGGGCCAGGTCGTAGACGAGCAGCTTGGGCACGTCCTTGATGACGGCGAAGCCCCCCGCCGTGTCGCCGAAGAGCGTGGCGTAGCCGACGGCGCTCTCGCTCTTGTTGGACGTGGTGAGCACCAGCCAACCGAACTTGTTGGAGAGCGACATGAGGACCATGCCCCGGATCCGGGACTGGAGGTTCTCCTCGGTCAGGTCCGGCTCCCTGCCCTCGAAGGACGGGGCCAGCATCCCCAGCATCGCCGCGTGGGCGTCCTCGATGGCGATGACCCGGTGGTCGATCCCCAGGGCCGCCGACAGCTTCTCGGCGTCGGTGATCGAGTGGTCGCTCGAGTACCGGGAGGGCATCAGCACGCCGTGGACCCGGGCGGGTCCCAGGGCGTCGACGGCGATGGTGGCCACCAACGACGAGTCGATGCCGCCGGAGAGCCCCAGGACGACCCCGCCGAAGCCGTTCTTGGTGACGTAGTCCCGGGTCCCCAGGACCACGGCGTCCCACACCTCGGCCTCCCGTGAGCGCGTCCGGGGGGTCGGGGCCGACGGGGCCGGGACGGACGGCGTCGAGGCCTCGGTCACGGGCGTGTACGGCAGGGTCAGGGGCCGCTCGGGGCCGGCCGGCACGTCGTCCACCAGCACCTGCTCGACGAAGGCCTCGGCCCGGGCCACGACCGCACCGGTGGCGTCGCAGACGAAGGAGTCCCCGTCGAAGACCAGCTCGTCCTGGCCCCCGACCAGGTTGACGTAGGCGATCGGGCTGTCGGCCTCCTGGGCCAGGTGGCCGATGAGCCGCTCCCGCACCTCGCCCTTGCCGGCGTGGAAGGGCGAGCCGTTGATGTTCAGGACCACCCGGGCCCCGCCGGCGCCGAAGGCGGGGATGGGGCCGCCGTCCTGCCAGGCGTCCTCGCAGATGGACACGGCCACGGGCAGGCCGCCGATGCCCCACAGGGGCAGCTCGGTCCCCGGCTCGAAGTAGCGCTCCTCGTCGAAGACGGCGTAGTTGGGCAGATGCTGCTTGCGGTAGACGCCGATGACGACGCCGCCGGCGCACACGGCGGCGGCGTTGAACAGCACGGCGGCCTCGGGGTCCTCGTCGACGAAGCCGACGACGGCCACCGTGGCCCCGGTCGCGCCGGCGGCGAAGCGATCCAGCGCGGCCCGGTTGGCCCGTACGAACCCCCGCTTGAGCAGCAGGTCCTCGGGCGGGTACCCGGCGGCCCCCAGCTCGGGGAAGATGGCCACGTGGGCCTGGGCCGCCTCGGCCTCGGCCAGGGCCGCCAGCATGCGGTCGACGTTGCCGTCGAGGTCGCCGACGGTGAGGTTCACCTGGGCCAGGGCGATGCGCAGGGAGTCCACGGCGAGACCGTACCGTCGTCGGTTACCGTCGCCGGGGTGACGAGCCCGGCCGCCCGCCCCCGTCGTCCCCGTGCCCGCCTCGCGGTGGTCGCCCTGCTGGCGACGGGCCTCCTGGCCGCCTGCGGTGACGGTGGGGACGGATCCGACGAGGACGCCGGGCCGACGACCACCGCCGTCGCCGACGAAGGCATCGAGGGCGTCGTCTCCTACGAGATCGACGACAACAGCCACGTCGAGGGCAACCTCGACTACGCCACCAGCCCGCCCGTGGGCGGCGCCCACAACCCCGTGTGGGCCAACTGCGGCGCCTACGACGAGCCGGTGCCCGAGGAGAACGTGGTCCACTCCCTCGAGCACGGCGCCGTGTGGATCGCCTACGCCGAGGACCTGGACGCCACCCAGGTCGACGCCCTGGCGGCGCGGGCCGAGGCCTCCGACCACGTGCTCGTCGCCCCGTATCCCGGCCTGGGCGACGCCATCGTCCTCACCGCCTGGAACCGCCAGCTCGCCGTCGGGTCGGCCGCCGACCCCCGGATCGACGCCTTCGTCGAGACCTACGTCGACGGGCCCACGGCGCCCGAGACCTCTGCTCCCTGCAGCGGCGGCGCCGGCTGATCCGAGGCCCGGGCGACGAAGTCGGCCACGGCCCGGGCGCCGCGGGGCTCGGCGTAGAAGAAGCCCTGGGCCCACGACACGTCGAGGCCCCGCACCAGCTCGTGCTGCTCGAGGGTCTCGACCCCCTCGGCGATGACCTTCAGGCCCAGGCTGGTGCACAGGTTGACCACGGCGGCGATGAAGTCCGGTCCCGTGCTCGCCGTGGAGGCCAGGAACGCCCGGTCCAGCTTCACGTAGCCGATGGGCAGGCGGTGCAGTTGGGACAGGGAGGAGTACCCCACGCCGAAGTCGTCGAGGATCACGCCGATCCCCCGGGCCCGGAGCCGTTCGAGGGTGGCGGCCACGACGTCGACGTTGGCCAGCAGGGCCCGCTCGGTGAGGTCGATGAACAGCCGGGCGCCGTCGCCGCCGGGTGAGGCGAAGAAGGCGTCGATGCCGTCCTCCAGGTGGGGCCCGATCTCGGCGACGGTGACGTTCACCCCGACCGGCAGGTCGAGCATGTGGGGCGCCTGCTCCCGCCAGCCGGCCCGGTCCCGGGCGACCCGTTCGAGCACCCGGCGGTCGAGGGCGGCGGCCAGCCCCATCTCCTCGGCCACCTCGAGGAACTCACCGGGGCGGAGCAGGCCCAGGTCGGGGTGACGCCAGCGGGCCAGGGCCTCGAGGCCGACCACGGCGCCGGTCCGGGTGTCGAGCACCGGCTGGTAGTGGACCTCGACGGCCTCCTCGGCGAAGCCGTCCTCCAGTCGCTCCCGGATGCCCAGGCGGCTGGCCGCCCGCGACCGCATCGACGGCCGGAACGACCGCCACCGTCCCTTGCCCGCCTGCTTGGCCGCGTACATGGCCAGGTCCGCGTCGGCGACCAACTCCTCGGTGCTGCGGTGGTCCTCGAGGCCCGCACCGACCGGCGCCACCCCGACGCTGGCCCCGGCCCGTAGACGGCGCTCGCCGAGGTCGAAGGGCTCGTCGAAGAGGGCCAGGATCTCGGCGGCCAGTTGCTCGGCGGCCACCACCGGACCCGATTCGTCGAGGAGCACGGCGAACTCGTCGCCACCCACCCGGGCCACGGTGTCGGTGGCCCGGAACCGGGTGGTCAGGCGCTCGGCCACCGCCCGCAGCAGCTCGTCGCCGGCCACGTGGCCGAGGGCGTCGTTGACCGACTTGAAGTCGTCGAGGTCGATGAACGCCACCGCCATACCGGTGCCGTAGCGACGGTGACGGCTGCGGGCCAGCTCCACCCGGTCGGCGAAGAGGGCCCGGTTGGCCAGCCCGGTGAGCGGGTCGTGCAGGCTCCGGTGCTCGAGGGCCCGCTGCAGTTCGCGCTGCTCGGTCACGTCGCGCCACTGCCCGAAGATCAGCTGGATCCCCTCGGGGCCGTCGAGCAGGGACGCGGTCACCTCGGCGGTGCACACCGAGCCGTCCGGGCGCTCGACGACCTTGTCGACGGTCACGGTCCGGCGTTGGCCGGCGAGCAGTTGCTCCCACTGGGCCAGTTCGGCATCCAGCTCGTCGGCGTCGGTCAGCTCCTGGTAGCTCCAGGCCAACAGGTCCGACTCGGACCGGCCCATCAGCCGGCAGAAGGCCGGGTTCACCCGCACGAAGCGGCCCTCGAGGGTGCAGAGCACCAACCCGACGGGGTTGCGGGCGAAGGTGTGGTCGAGCACGTGCTCGGCGGCGGCCCGGCCCCGTTCGGCGGCCCGGCGCTCGGTGATGTCGCGGATCGAGAGGATGAGCCCGCCGAAGCGCTCGTCCTCCAGCCGGTTCATGGCGACCAGCTCGACGTGGCGCCACCCTTCGGTGCCGGTACGGACCCGCACCTCGAGGGGGTCCCCGGCCTCGTCCAGCTTGGTCATCATCGTGCCCAGGGAGCGCACGGCGGTGTCGAGGTCCTCGGGGTGCAGGAGGGTCAGGACCGAGGTGCCCCGACGGTCGTCGAGCGAGTGGTCGAACAGCAGCTCGGCGGCCGGG
Source organism: uncultured Iamiaceae bacterium (assembly GCA_964438115.1). Taxonomy (GTDB): domain Bacteria; phylum Actinomycetota; class Acidimicrobiia; order Acidimicrobiales; family DATDAH01; genus DATDAH01. The sequence goes on along the minus strand of CAYTJS010000169.1, from coordinate 4,192 downwards.
TTGGCGTAGACGAGGTTGGCGGTGGCGTCGATGACGACCACAGCGTCGGCCATGGCCTCGACGAGGACGGCCAGCCAGGCCTCCTCCGGACGTTCGTCACCCGCACCCACAGGTGGTCCCGTCGGCAGGTCTCGGCCGGACGTGATGGATCCGCGGTCCCGATCCGTGTCCGGATCCGGCGAGTCAGTCGGGCGTCCAGGGGCCAGGCTGTCCCCCGTGGCCGTCGTCGAGTTCACCGGGGTGCGCACCACCGGGATCTACTGCCGACCCGACTGCCAGGGCCGCCCCCATCCCGGGAACACCACCGTCTACCGCTCGGCGGCGGCCGCCGAGGCCGCCGGCTTCCGGGCCTGCCTCCAGTGCCGGCCCTACCGCAGCTCCGACCTGGCCCCGTGGGTCGACGGGCCCGAGCTGGTCTGCCGGGGTGTGCGCCTCGTCGTCGACGGCTACCTCGACGGCCACACCGAGGCCGACCTGGCCGACCGCCTCGGCGTGAGTGCCCGCCACCTGCGGCGGCTGTTCGCCGACCATGTGGGGGCCACCCCCGACCAGGTGGCCCGCTCCCGGCGGGCCCACTTCGCCCGCCGGCTGCTCGACGACACCGACCTGTCCCTCACCGACGTGGCCTTCGCCGCCGGGTTCGGCAGCGTGCGCCAGTTCAACCGGGCCATGCAGGCGACCTTCCGGGCCGCACCCCGGGATCTGCGGGCCAAGCGCCGCAAGGCCGACCGGCTGGCCGCCGACGGCGGACTGGCGCTACGCCTACCCCACCAGGGTCCCCTGGACTGGGAGGCCTGGCTGGACTGGTTCGGGCCCCGGGCCGTCCCCGGCGTGGAGGCCGTGGCCGGCACCGTCTACCGACGCACCATCGAGGTCGACGGGGCGCCCGGCGTGCTGGAGCTGGCGCCCGGCGGGGCCGACCACCTGGTCGCCCGGGTCCACCTCCCCTACTGGGAGGGCCTCAGCCACGTCGTGGCCCGCACCCGCCGGCTGGTCGGCCTCGACCAGGACCCGGCCGCCGTCCACCACCTGCGGGACGACCCGACGCTCGGCCCGCTCGTGCGAGCCCGGCCCGGCCGCCGGGTCCCCGGGGCCTGGGACCCCTTCGAGGTCGGCGTGCGGGCCGTCCTGGGCCAGCAGGTCACGGTGGCCGGCGCCCGCACGCTGGCCACCCGCCTGGTCGAGCGCCTGGGGGCGCCGGTGCCGGGCCTGGGCGACCTCGGCCTCACCCACCTGTTCCCCACCGCGGCGGCGATGGCCGACGGTGACCTGTCCGGCCTCGGCCTGACCGGTGCCCGCGCGGCCACGCTGCGCACGCTGGCCGCCGCCGTGGCCGACGGCGTCCTGCGCCTCGACGGCTCGTTGCCCCTCGACCGGCTCACCGGGGACCTGATCGCCCTGCCCGGCCTCGGGGACTGGACGGCCCAGTACGTCGCCCTGCGCCTGGGCGAGGCCGACGCCTTCCCCGCCGGGGACCTGGGCCTGCGCAAGGCCGCCGGTTCGGGCACCCCGATCGCCGCCGCCGAGTTGGCCCGCCGGGCCGAGGCCTGGCGTCCGTGGCGGGCGCTGGCCGCCACCCACCTCTGGGGCGCACTGGCCGGTTGAGGTCGAGGCACCAGCCCCCCGACGACCGGCGAGGGGTCGGACGAGCTCACCGCCCCTCCCCCCAGGTCGACCCGATCATCCGGGGCTAGCGGCTGATGGAGCGGTCGTAGGCCCGGACGGCCAGGGGGGCGCAGACGAGGACGATGCCCACGATCCAGATCACGGTGTAGGCGATCGGGTGACGGATCGACCACGGGTCGCCGGGGAGGACCGGGGTGTTGGGGTTGCCGAAGAGGATGCGCAGGGCGTCGGCCAGGGTGGTGACCGGGTTCCACTCGGCCACCACCTGCAGCGGGCCGGGCATGGTCGAGATGGGCACGAAGGTGCTGGCCAGGAAGGTGACGGGGAACAGCACGGTGAAGGCCACGCCCGTGACGCCCTCCGGCGTGCCCACGACGCTGCCGAGGAGCACTCCGACCCACACCATGGCGAAGGCGAAGGCCACCATCAGCACGTAGCCGCCGAGGGCCTCGACGCCGCTGCTCTCGATGCTCCATCCCACGAGCAACCCGCACACCGACATGATCACGATGGGCAGCAGGGTCTTCAGCAGGTTGGCGAGGGCGTGACCGCCGAGGACCGCCCCACGGGCCACCGGCAGCGAGCGGAACCGGTCGACGGCCTGGTTCTTGAAGTCGTTGGCGATGGCCAGGGCCACCCCGAAGGCGGTGAACACCAGGGTCTGGGCGAAGATCCCGCCCATCAGGAACGACCGGTAGTCCCCACCGCCGGGCACCTCGATGGCGCCGCCGAACACGTAGCCGAACAGCAGCACGAACATGACCGGCTGGATGGTGGCGTCACTCAGGGCCTCGGGCTGGCGCTTCATGTGGACCAGGCCCCGCAGGGCGATGACCCAGGTGTCGTGCGCCACCCCGCGGTGGGGGGCCAGCTCGCGCTCGGTGACCGGGCGGGTCACGGCGCCGACGTCGGCGACGGTCATGACGGCTCCTCGCTGTCGTCGTCGGTGGCCAGGTGGCCGGTGAGGGTCAGGAACACCTCGTCGAGGGTGGGCTGGTGCAGGCTCAGGTCGTCGACGTCGATGCGCTCGTCGGCCAGGGCCACGGCGGCGGCCACCAGGGTCGTGACCCCCTGGTCGATGGGGGCCGTCACGGCCCGGGCGTCGGGGTCGACCCGGGGCGGCACCCCGGTGACCCGGGCCACGATCACCACCGCGTCGTCCAGGCGGGCCGGGTCGACCACCACCACCCGCAGGTGGTCACCGCCGACCTCGCGCTTCAGCTTGCGGGCGTCGCCCCGGGCGATGATCCGCCCGTGGTCGACGACGATGATGTCGTCGGCCAGCCGCTCGGCCTCGTCGAGGTACTGGGTGGTGAGCACCAGGGTCGTGCCCCGCTCGACGAGGTCGTCGAGGACCTCCCACAGCTCGACCCGGGCCCGGGGATCGAGGCCGGTGGTCGGCTCGTCGAGGAACAGCACCTCGGGGTCCGAGACCAGCGTGGCAGCAAGGTCGAGGCGCCGGCGCATGCCACCCGAGTAGCCCGAGATCACCCGGTCGGCGGCCTCGACCAGCGAGAACTCCTCGAGCAGGCGCT
>CAYTJS010000169.1:0-1021 GCA_964438115.1 uncultured Iamiaceae bacterium | reverse complement strand
CGGGCCCGGGCCTCGCGGCGGCCGAGCTGGTGCAGGCGGCCGATCATCACCAGGTTCTCGCGACCGGTGAGCAGGGGGTCGACCGTGGCGTCCTGGGCGGCCAGGCCGATGCGGCGGCGCACCTCCTGGGGTGCGGCGGCGACGTCGAAGCCGGCCACCACGGCCTCGCCCTCGTCAGCCTCGGCCAGGGTCGTGAGGATGCGCACGGCCGTCGTCTTGCCCGCCCCGTTGGGGCCGAGCACGGCGGTCACGGTGCCCGTGGGCACCTCGAAGTCGATCCCGGCCAGGGCGGTGGTGTCGCCGTAGCGTTTCACCAGGCCCCGGGCGCGCACGGCGTGGTCGGTGGCGGCCATCGACCGACAGTACCGGCGGACCGTGACACCGACCCGCGGGATTTCGGGCCGGCGCCCCCGGAGGTCAAGGCACCAGTCCCCCGTTTCGGGGGGGCCGTGCCTCGAGCTCGGGTCAGCCGTCGAGGATGCGGCGCTTCTCGGCCTGGAACTCGGCCTCGGACAGGGCGCCGATGTCGCGCAGGGCGACCAGGCGCTCGAGCAAGGCCGGGCGGCTGGTCCCCCCCGGTGCGGGGGCCGGGGCCGGGGCCCGCACGGGTGGGGGCGGTGGGGTGACCACCGGCATCGGGGGCGGGGTCCCGGCCTGGGCGGCGCGGACCAGGTCCTGGATCCCGGCCAGCAGGTCGGGGGCGCCCTCGGGCACCGTGCCGTCGCCGTCGAGGTCGATGCCGACGGCCTCCTCCACCTGCCGGAGCTGGTCGGCGGAGGCCGGGGCGCCGTCGACGGTCACCACCGTGGTCGTCGCGGTGGCCACGACCGGCGGGGTGATCACCACCGACGGCGCCGACTCGGGCCGCTCGACCGGCGGGGGTGGCAGCGTCCGGTCGACCTCCGCGGGCGGGGCCGGCGGCGGCACCTCGGCGTGGACCGGCGTGAGGGCGGCCGGGGACGGAACGGGGTCGGGTGCCGGCGGGGGTGGGAGGAGCGAGGACGGCAGCGGGGGCGGGGTG
>CAYTJS010000168.1:0-8542 GCA_964438115.1 uncultured Iamiaceae bacterium | reverse complement strand
CCCAGATCTGCTGCCTGTTCGGGCCCTCGGCCGCCGGCGGCGCCTACATCCCGTCCTTCTGCGACATCGTGATCATGGTCGAGGGCAACGCCTCGATGTACCTGGGCTCGCCCCGGATGGCCGAGATGGTGATCGGCGAGGTGGCCACCCTCGAGGAGATGGGCGGCGCCCGCATGCACGCCACCGTGTCGGGCTGCGGCGACAACCTGGCCGTCGACGACGAGGACGCCATCGACCAGGCCCTGGCCTGGTTCACCTACTTCCCCCAGAACTGGCGGGAGGCGCCCCCCACCTACGAGGCCTGCCCACCGACCCGGCCCCTCACCGCCGACCTGGTGCCGGTCGAGGAGCACCTGGCCTACGACATGCACCACGTGCTCGACGGCCTCCTCGACGCCGAGTCCTTCTTCGAGCTGAAGCCGCTGTTCGCCCCCGAGTTGATCGTCGGCCTGGGCCGCCTGGAGGGCCGCCCGGTGGGCGTGGTCGCCAACAATCCGCTCCAGAAGGGCGGCGTGCTCTTCAGTGACTCGGCCGACAAGGCGGCCCGCTTCGTCTGGTGCTGCGACGCCTTCAACATCCCGCTCGTGTTCCTCTGCGACGTGCCCGGGTTCATGGTGGGCACCCAGGTCGAGCGCCAGGGGATCATCCGCCACGGCGCCAAGATGGTCACGGCGGTGAGCGAGGCCACCGTGCCCAAGGTCTCGGTGGTCGTGCGCAAGGCCTACGGCGCCGGTCTCTACGCCATGTCGGGGCCCGCCTTCGAGCCCGAGGCCACCCTGGCCCTGCCCACCGCCCGCATCGCCGTGATGGGTCCCGAGGCCGCCGTCAACGCCGTCTTCGCCAACAAGATCGCCGAGATCGAGGATCCCGACGAGCGGGAGGCCTTCGTCGCCGAGCAGCGCCGCCTCTACGAGGAGGACGTCGACCTCCTGCACCTGGCCGCCGAACTGGTGGTCGACGCCGTGGTCGACTTCGGCGACCTGCGCGAGCAGGTCGGGCGTCGACTGGCGCGGGCGGCGGGCAAGGGCCGACACTTCTCGGACCGGCGCCACGGCGTGCCGCCCGTCTGACCCCGAGGAGTCGCCTCCGTGCCCTGGTGCGACGACTGCCAGAAGTTCTGGAACCCCAACTCCATGCCCGAGAACGGCACCTGCCCGACCTGCGGGCGCCAGATCGCGCTCGGCAACGGCGAGGCGAAGGCCCCCTGGCACTTCAAGCTGCTGCTCGTGGCCGTCTGCCTCTACCTGGGGTGGCGGATCATCCAGATGATCACCTGGGTGGTCACCTGATCGGCCCGGTACGCTGCCGGTCCGCAGGACGGGCTGTGGCGCAGTTTGGTAGCGCGCTGGTCTGGGGGACCAGAGGTCCCGGGTTCAAGTCCCGGCAGCCCGACAACTCCACGTCCCGGGGTCCCGGCCCCGGGACGTCGTCGTTGCCGGGTCAGGCCGTCCCGCGTCAGTCGCGGTCGTCGAGGGCGGTGAGGCGGCGCTCGGCGGTGACGAGGGCGGCCCGGGTGGCCTCGAGGCGAGACTCGGTCCGGTCCCGCTCGCTCTCGGCTTCGGAGAGCTCCAGCTCGAGGGCGGCCAGGCGGCGGGAGAGGACCTCGACCCGGTCGGCGGCGCGGTCGTGGCGGTGCTGCAGCTCGGCCAGGGCCCGGCGGGCCTCCTTGACCTTCTGCACGGCCCCGGCGCGAGCCTGGTCGATGGTGCGGCGACGCGAGGTCGGCGGGGTCGCCGGTCGTGGGATGGGGTCCGAGAGGCTCATAGGTGGTCGTCCTTGTCGTCCGCCGTGTCCGGGGTGCCATCGCTGGTGCCCCGGGACCCGTCCTCCCGAGCACTCTGGGGGCAGTGTGGCACCTGAGGGAGCCGGTCGCCACCCCCGGGGTAGGTTGGCGCCGATGTGCGGCCGGTTCGTGTCGACCTCCCCGCCCGACGAGATCGCCCGGTACTTCGGCGCCGAGGAGGTCGACGAGGCGTTGCTCGGTGAGGGGTGGGGCCCCAACCACAACGTGGCGCCCACCACCGATGTCTACGCCGTCCTCGAGGACGGCGGGCTGCGCCGGGTGGAGGCCCTGCACTGGGGGCTCATCCCGTTCTGGGCCAAGGAGGCCAAGGTCGGCAACCGGATGATCAACGCCCGGGCCGAGACGGTGGCCACCAGCGGGGCCTTCCGCCACGCCTTCCGCAAGCGCCGCTGCATCGTGCCCGCCGACGGCTTCTACGAGTGGACGACCCGGCCGGGCCAGAAGAAGAAGCAGCCCTGGTTCATCCACCGGCCCGACGGCGAGCCCTACGCCTTCGCCGGCCTGTGGGAGGTCTGGCGGCCGCCGGGCAGCGACGACGAGCTGCACTCGTGCACGATCATCACGGGGGCGGCCAACGACAAGATGGCCGAGCTGCACGACCGTCAGCCGATCATGCTGCCCCCCGAGGCCTGGGACACCTGGCTCGACCGCGACGAGCAGGACGCCGACCTCTTGGGCAAGCTCCTCGTGCCGGCCCCGCCCTCGCTCATCGAGTTCCACCCGGTGAGCACTGAGGTCAACAACGTCCGCAACCGGGGTGAGCACCTCCTCGACCGGGTCGAGCTGACCGAGGCCCTCGAACTGGGCGACGGCTGAGCCGCCGGGCCATGGCCTCGACCACCACGCCGGCCCCCGAGCGCAACCCGAGCCGCCGGCGCGAGCTGCCCTGGCGCAAGCGCCTCGACCTGGCCATCCTGCGCCTGCAGGGACGGCTCGACTCGCGACGGGCCGACCGGGTGCTGCCCTGGGCCTTTGCCTTCGGCCTGTTCCTGGTGCTGGCCACCCTGGCCCTCATGCGGGCCCGAGGCCTCGAGGAGGGCGCCGACCTCGGCACCTTCACCCAGGCCTCGTGGTTGGTGAACCGCGGCGACGCCCCGTTCCTCACCATCCGCGACACGCACCTGCTGGCCGAAGAGGCCGGCTTCGCCTTCTTCCCGGTGGCCCTGGCCACCCGCTTCCTCGCCACCATTCCCACACTGCTGGTGACCCAGGCCGCGCTCCTCGCCATCGGCGTGGTGCCACTGTGGCGCCTGGCCCGTCGGATCGGGTGCCTCCGGGTGGGGGCCACGAGCGTCCTCCTCGGCAGCTACGCCCTGTACCCGCCGTTGCACGCGGTGAACGCCGCCGGCTTCGACCCCGCGGTCATCGCCCTGCCCGCCCTGCTGGGCATGGCCCTCTTCGGCCTGACCGGACGCTGGTGGCCCTACGCCGCCTGCGCCGTGGTGGCCGTGCTCACCCGGGCCGACCTGGGCCTCGTGGTGGCCGGCTTCGGCGCCCTCCTCCTGCTCGAGGGCCGCAAGCGGGCGGGTGGCATCACCCTGGCCGCCTCACTGGGCTACGTCGCCCTCGCCGTCCTCGTCGTCCAGCCCCACTACACCGGCGGCGAGTTCGTCCATGCCGCCGCCTTCGCCGACTACGGCAGCTCGCCCTTCGGCGCGGCTTGGGGGATGCTCACCCACCCCCTCCAGGTGGTGGGCGACCTGCTCGACCGGCACAACTTCGAGGTGCTCGTCGGCGTCTTCGCCCCGGTCTTCTTCCTGCCCTTCGTGGCCCCCCGCTACCTGTTGCCGGCCGTGCCCCTGCAGGCCCTCTACCTGCTGGCCAACGTGGCCGAGGGCCGGGTCGCCCGCCCCGAGCACGCCGTGGCCATCACTGCCTTCGTCTTCGTGGCCACGGCCATGGCCCTGGCCCGCATCGGCCGGCGCAGCATCGAGCGGGTCAACGTGGACCACCGGGTGCTGGCCGCCCTGGCCCTGGCCTCGATCGTGTTCTTCGTCCGCGACGCCCCGGCCTCGCCCTACGAGGAGCCCTGGGCCTGGGGGGTGCGCGACGTGGCCGACGAGGCCCGGCTCGATGCCGCCGACCTGGTCCCCGCGGGCGACAGCGTGCGGGCCTCGCCCAGCCTGTTGCCGCTCCTCGCCGAGCGTGTCGCGGTCTACGAGTTGGACACCACCGGCAACCCCCACGTGCGCCGGGCGGCCGACGGCGTGGACACCATCGTCTTCGACGCCGAGTCGGCCCCCCAGTGGGACGACGACGACCGCCGGCGCTTCCAGGAGGGCCTGGCCCATCTGGGCTTCACCGAGGTCTTCAGCCAGGCGGGCATCACCGTCTACGAGCGGGGCACCCCCGGCTGAGGACCCGGCCGACCTACCCTGGGCCGATGGCGACCGCCGCGACCGGTGAGGACCGGATCCTCACCATCCCCAATGTCATCTCGGTGGTGCGCCTCGGCTGCGTGCCGGTGTTCCTGTGGCTCCTGTTCGGCCGGGACGAGCAGGTGGCCGCCGCCGCCCTCCTCGCCGTGCTGGGGGCCACCGACTGGGTCGACGGCTACATCGCCCGCCACCACGGCCAGGTCTCGGAGCTGGGCAAGATCCTCGATCCCGTCGCCGACCGGGTCCTGCTCCTCGTCGGGATCACCGCCATCCTCGTCGACGGCTCGGCCCCACTGGTCCTCGGCATCCTCGTGCTGATCCGCGAAGCCCTGGTCGCCGTGGCCACCCTGACCCTGGCCGCCCTGGGCGCCCGGCGCATCGACGTCACCTGGTACGGCAAGGCGGGGACCTTCTTCGTGATGTTCGCCTTCCCGTTGTTCCTGTTGGGGGCGGGCACCGAGGGCACGGTGTCCGACGTCTGCACCTTCCTCGGGTGGGCCTGCGGGCTACCCGGCGTCATCCTGGGGTACATCGCCCTCGTGCAGTACATCCCCCTCGGGCTGGCGGCCCTGCGCGAGGGCCGGGCGGGGCGGCGCGAGGTCCCCGAGGTGCCCGCATGAGCCATCCCGGCCGCACGACCCAGGCGGAGGTCCGATGAAGGCGGTGATCATGGCGGGGGGCGAGGGCACGCGGCTGCGCCCGCTGACCTCGAACCTGCCCAAGCCGATGATGCCGCTGGCCAACAAGCCGATGATGGAGCACGTCATCGACCTGCTGCGCCGGCACGGCTTCGACGAGATCGTGGTGACGTTGGCCTTCCTGCCCGACGCCATCCGCAACCACTTCGGTGACGGCTCCGAGTACGGGGTCTCCATCCAGTACGCCACCGAGGAGACCCCGCTGGGGACGGCCGGGTCGGTGCGCAACGCCGCCACTGCCCTCGACGAGCGCTTCCTCGTGATCTCCGGCGACGTGCTCACCGACATCGACCTGGGCGAGGTCGTGGCCTTCCACGAGGAGAAGGGGGCGCTGGCCACCATCGGCCTCGTCGCCGTCGAGAACCCCCTCGAGTTCGGCATCGTCATCACCAACGAGGACGGCTCCATCGAGCGCTTCCTCGAGAAGCCGAGCTGGGGCCAGGTGTTCTCCGACACCATCAACACCGGCATCTTCGTGCTCGAGCCGGCCATCTTCGACCACATCGCCCCCGACCGGCCCGTCGACTTCAGCTCCGAGGTGTTCCCGGCCCTGCTCGAGGCCGGCCTGCCGCTGTTCGGCGCCGTGGCCGACGGCTACTGGGAGGACGTGGGCACCCTCGAGGCCTACGTCAGCGCCCACAAGGACATCCTCGACCAGAAGGTCGCCGTCGAGGTCCCCGGCTTCGAGCTGTCCGGCGGGGTGTGGATGGGGGAGGGGGCCGAGGTCCACCCCGGGGCCGTCGTCGACGGCCCCGCCGTCATCGGTGACAACGCCCGGGTCGAGGCCGGTGCCCGCCTGGCCGAGTACACGGTCCTGGGCGCCAACGTGAAGGTCCGGTCCGGGGCCCAGGTGCGGCGCAGCATCGTCCAGGACAACGCCTATCTCGGCGAGGACGTGCGCCTGGCCGGGGCGGTGGTGGGGCGGGCCTGCGACCTGCGCCGGGGCGCCCGCTGCGACGTCGGTTCGGTCCTCGGCGACGAGTGTTTCATCGGCGAGGACGCCGTCATCGGCAGCGGCGTCAAGGTGTACCCGTTCAAGACGGTCGAGGCGGCGGCGGTGGTCGACACCTCCATCGTGTGGGAGTCCCGGGGCGCCCGGTCCCTCTTCGCCGAGCGGGGGGTGCGGGGGCTGGCCAACGTCGACATCACCCCCGAGTTCGCCGCCCGCCTGGCCATGGCCTTCGGCACGACGCTCAAGAAGGACGTCACCGTCGTCACCAGCCGGGACTCCAGCCGCTCGGCCCGCATGTTGAAGCGGGCGGTCATGGCCGGGCTGAACTCGGCGGGCATCAACGTGTCGGACCTCGAGGTGGCGTCGGTCCCGGTGACCCGGTTCCAGGCGGCCCGGCCCGACCACCAGGGCGGCATCACCGTGCGCCTCGACCCGGCCGACCCCCAGCAGGTCGAGATCCGCTTCTTCGACGGCCGGGGCGGCGACCTCGACGACGACGGTCGTCGCAAGGTCGAGCGCTACTTCACCCGCCAGGACTTCCGTCGGGTGCTGCCCAGCGAGATCGGCGACATCGACTTCCCGCCCCGGGCCCTCGAGCACTACGCCGTGGCCCTCGAGTCCTGCATCGACGTGAAGGCGGTGCGGACGGCGGGCTTCAAGGTGGTCGTCGACTACGGCTACGGGTCGACCGCCTTCGTCATGCCCAACGTGCTGTCCAAGCTGGGCATCGAGTTCCTGGCCGTGAACCCCTACGTCTCCACCGCCGGCCTGATCGGCTTCCGGGTGGAGGAGCACGCCGAGCAGGTGGCGGCCCTGGTCCGGGCCTCGGCGGCCAAGGTGGGAGCGGTCTTGTCGCCCGGCGGTGAGCACCTGACCCTGATCGACGACACCGGCCGGGTGCTCGACGACGGGGCCGCCCTCCTCGTGCTGCTCAGCCTCCTGGGTGAGGACCTGGCCGACCGCGAGGTGGCCCTGCCGGTGGCGGTCACCCGCCACGCCGAGGACCTGGTCACCCGCTTCGGCGGCCGGGTGCGCAGCACCAAGCTGGCGCCGGCGGCGGTGATGGCCGCGGCCCAGGACCCCGAGGTCTGCTTCGCCGCCGGCCTCGACGGGGGCTTCGTCCTCCCCGAGTTCGTCGCCGGCTTCGATGCCGCCGCCGTGCTGGTGAAGACCCTCGAGCTGCTGGCCCGGCGGGGGGTCACCCTGTCGGAGGTCGTGGCCGGGCTGCCGGAACGCCACCTGGCCCGCGAGTCGGTGGTCACGCCGTGGGAGCAGAAGGGCACGGTCATGCGCACCCTGGTGGAGCGCAGTGGGGACCGCGAGTTGGTCCTCGTCGACGGGGTGAAGGTCCGCCACGACGACGGCTGGGCCTTGGCCCTGCCCGACCCCGAGGAACCGGTGACCAACATCTGGGCCGAGGCCGACACCGACCTGGCCGCCCGCCAACTGGCCGAGGAGTACGCCCGGCGCATCCGCCAGATGATCCGATGAGCAGGGTCGGATAGGTTCACGGCCGATGAACGTCCCCGAGGACCTCCGATACTCCAAGGACCACGAGTGGGCGCGCCTCGAGGACGGGCGCATCCGGGTCGGGATCACCGACTACGCCCAGGACGCCCTGGGCGACGTGGTCTACATCGACCTCCCGGAGGTGGGGGCGACCGTCAAGGTCGACGAGAGCTTCAGCGAGGTCGAGTCCACCAAGTCGGTCTCCGACGTGTACGCCCCGGTCGCCGGCACCATCGTCGAGGTCAACGCCGACCTGGGCGACAGTCCCGAGCGCATCAACGACGACCCCTACGGCGACGGCTGGATCTGCATCATCGAGCCCGACGACGCCGCCGCCGTCGAGGGCCTCATGGACGCTGCCGGCTACCGCGACCTCACCGGGGACTGAACCGGTGCCGGGGGTCGTCTGCGAGGCCTGCGGGCACGAGAACACCGTCGGGTCCCGCTTCTGCTCGTCGTGCGGGACCCCCTTGGGCCCCGAGCGCGACCACACGACCCTGTCCTTTTCGCCCGGGGGTGAGGGCGAGGGCGACGCCGCCGAGACCGCCGTCCCCGAGATCGAGGTCGACCTCTCCGACGTGCCCCCCGGCGTCGGGGTCCTCGTGGTGACCCGGGGCGAAGCGGCCGGCACCCGCATCCTGCTCGACCAGCCGGTGACCACCGCCGGGCGCCATCCCGACAGCGACATCTTCCTCGACGACATCACGGTGTCGCGCCGTCACGCCGAGATCCGCCGCGAGGGCGAGGGCTACCAGGTCTTCGACGCCGGCTCGCTGAACGGCACCTACGTCAACCGGGAGCGCGTCGACGTGGTCCCGCTGGCCCACGGCGACGTGCTCCAGGTGGGCAAGTACAAGCTGCACTTCCTCGTGGCGGGCGCCTCGTGAGCCCCGAGGGGCACCACTCGATCGGTGAGGTCCTGGCCCTCCTCCAGGAGGAGTTCCCCGACGTCACCATCTCGAAGATCCGCTTCCTCGAGAAGGAGGGGTTGATCGACCCCGAGCGCACCCCGTCGGGCTACCGCAAGTTCTACGACGACGACGTGGCCTGCCTGCGCTGGATCCTGCGCCAGCAGCGCGAGAACTACCTGCCCCTGAAGGTCATCCGCGAGCGGATCGCCGCGGGGGCCTGGCGCCACGACCCGGCCCCGGCCGCCGCCGTCCCGGCCGCTGCCGCGCCGAGTTCCACGGCCCCGGTGGCC
>CAYTJS010000167.1:0-8587 GCA_964438115.1 uncultured Iamiaceae bacterium | reverse complement strand
TGTGGGCGCCCTATCCCCATGGGCGCCACGAGTACCGCTACTGGGACGGCACGGCCTGGACCGACCAGGTCTCCGACGGCGGCGTGGTGGCCACCGATCCCCCGGACGCCGCTCCCGCCGCCACGCCCGGCGAGACGCCGACACCGGCACCGGCACCGGCCGGTGGCGGCAAGAAGGTGTCGGTCGGGCTGCTCGCCGTGATCGCCCTGGGCGTGGCCGCCGTGGTGGCCGTGCTCGTCGTGTTCGTGTTCGGCGGTGACGACGACAGCAGCGGCACCGGCGACTTCGCCGGCACCATCAGCGACGAGGAGCCCTTCGTCGTCCGCAGCTTCGAGGCCGAGGCCGGCCAGCCCATCCGGGCCGTGGTCATCCCGGCCGACGACCTCGACGCCGCCATCACCCTCGCCGTGGACCCCGAGGTGGCGACGAGCGACGAGTTCGCCGTGCTCGACGGCAGTGACCCCATCCGCGAGGACGACCTGCTGTCGGCCTACAGCGAGAACTTCTCCGAGCTCCTCTCCGGGGTCGGGGACGAGGACCTGAGCGCCGACCTGTCCGAGGCCATCGCCGACAACCTCACCGGCGACTTCTCGGACTTCGTGGCCCAGCTCGACGAGAACCTCCCCGCCCTGAGCGGGGCGGGCATCCCCTTCGGGACCGACGACTTCAACGGCGAGGGGGACCCCGAGGGCACGATCTTCCTCGCGCCGGTCGACGGGACCTACTCGGTCATCGTCAGCGGGGTCGACAGCGAGGGCGAGGTCGAGGGTCGGGTCGAGGTCGGGTCGGCCGACGAGGACTTCGAGCTCGACGAGGACGCCGAGGATCCGACCACCGCGTTCCTGGCCCAGTTCGGCGACCAGCGGGACTTCTTCTGCGACGAGGAGTTCTGGGACGACGACCCCAAGGACGTGTCGGAGTTCGCCGCCACCCTCTGCGACGAGGACGCCTGGGACGAGCTGCTGTCGAGCTTCTCCGAGGACTTCTCGGACGACTTCTCGTCGGACTTCACCTCCGACTTCTCCGATGACTTCAGCTCGGACTTCTCCGACGACTTCTCCGACGAGCCGGTCGCCGAGGACTTCCAGGGCACCATCGCCGTCGGCGACCGGTCGTCGGGCTTCGTCGAGGCGGGCGGGGCCGACGTGTGGGAGATCACCGGCGATGGCAGCGAGGTGGTCATCAGCATCCGGGGCACGAGCAGCACCGGTGGCCTCGACCCGACGGTGGCCGTGCGCGACTCCGGTGGGACCGAGATCGGCTTCGACGACGACGGCGCCGACCGGCCGCTGGACAGCCGCCTGGCCGTCACCCTCGAGGCCGGCGAGACCTACGAGATCGTGGTGGCCGGCTTCAGCACCACCGAAGGCGACTACCGGATCACGGTGCGCTGAACCGGCCTAACCTGAGCCCGCCCGGGGCGGAGTGGCCGCCCCGTCACCGAGAGGCGCCCCCCATGAGCGACGAGTCCACCGAGCCTGACGTCACCGTGACCGACATCGACCTGGACGGCGACGGCGAGCCCGACGGCGTCAGCGTCACCGAGGTGACGACCAAGGACGTCGACGGCGACGGCTTCGACGACGTGGTCACCGAGACCACCACCTCGTTCATCGACGTGGACGGCGACGGCCAGACCGACATCATCACCACCACCGAGACGACCATCTACGACGTGGACGGCGACGGCCAGGCCGACATCGTCCAGGAGGTCACCACCACCGCCATCGACCTCGACGGCGACGGGGTGCCCGACATCGTGGACCGCTCCGTGGCCACCGCCGTCGACGTGGACGGCGACGGCACCCTCGACGTGGTCGAGGAGATCACCGCCACCGGCGTCGACACCGACGGCGACGGCGAGATCGACGAGATCGAGGTCACCCACACCGTCGAGGAAGCCGACGACGAGCCCTGACCCCCACCGCCCCCCCGATCCGAAATTGCGTGAGTTGGTCACTCCCAGCGTGACCAACTCACGCCAGATCGGGGTGACGGGGTTCGGCCGGTGCCCGTCCCGATGGTCCCGATGGCGACCGCTGGGTGCTCGACCTCGACGCCGTCGACGCCGCCCTGGCCGGCGCCTGGTCGCCGGCCAGGAGGCCGTGGCCCGCACCGCCCGATCGGTGTTCCCGGCCGTCGAGTCGGCCCACGACGAGGCCACCGCCGACCTGCTCACCCAGCGCCTCCAGGTCCACGAGAAGACCGCCTGGATGCTCCGCAGCCTCCTCGAACAGGACCCCGCCTCGCTTCCCCGGCAGGAGGGAAGGCGTCGCCCGGGGCCGTAGGTTCTCCGGCCGTGACGGAAGGGAAGGGCACCGCCGAGCCGACGATCCGGCACCCCGGGTGGGTGGCCGCGGTCGCCGGGCTGGCCCTCGTCCTGTCGGCGGTGGTCGCCGTCCAGGACCCGGTCGCCGGTTGGGAGCGGTGGCTGGTCGAGGCGGCCAACGGCCTGCCCGACGGTGTGGCCGCCGGCCTCTGGCCGGTCATGCAGCTGGGCACGCTGCTGGCCCCTGGGGCCCTGGCCCTGGCCGCCCTGCTCTGGCGCAAGGACGACGCCGTGGCCGTGGCCGCCGCCGGCGCCGGGCTGGTCGCCTGGTTCGGCGCCAAGCTGGCCAAGGAGGTGGTCGAGCGGGAGCGACCGCTGGCTTTCCTCCCCGGTCTCGACATCCGCGACGGCGACGGCACCGGCCTGGGCTACCCCTCGGGCCACGCCGCAGTGGCGGCGACCACGGCGGTGGTGGCCCTCGCCCTCCTCCCCCGCCGGGCCCGGCCGGTCGCGGTCCTGCTCGCCCTACTCGTCGGGTCGGCCCGTCTTGTCGCCGGCGTCCACTTCCCGGCCGACGTCGTCGGCGGCTGGGCCCTGGGCACCCTCGTCGGCCTGGCCGCCGTCACTCTCGTCGACCGGCGCCGGGCCAGGACCGAGGTGCGTTGACGCCGGACCCGTCGTTCCGACAGGCTCCCCCCATGACGACCGTGCCCACCACCGTGACGCCCGACGAGGCACTGGCCCAGATCTTCTTCACCGACGAGGGGATCGACGACCCCTGTCCCTGGTACCGCCACCTGCGCGAGACGGCCCCGGTGCACCGCAGCGCCACGGGGGCGGTGTTCCTGTCCCGCCACGACGACTGCCGCGAGGTGCTGCGGGACAACCGCTTCGGCAAGGGCGAGCGTGAGGGCGACCCGTTGCTGCCGGCCAGCGACCCCGCCGTCGAGGAGTTCCGGCGGGAGCAGCTCGCCGCCCTCCCCCGCGACCGCCCGCAGGCCATGCTCTTCCTCAACCCGCCGGCCCACACCCGCCAGCGCAGCCTGGTGTCGCGGGCCTTCACCCCCAAGCGGGTGGAGGAGCTGCGGGGCCGCATCCGGGGCCTGGCCGACGGCGTGGTCGACCGCTTCGTGGCCGACGGAGGTGGCGACGTGCTCGAGGCCATCGGCTTCCCGTTCCCCGTGGCCGTCATCGGGACCATGGTCGGCGTCCCCGAGAGCGACTGGCCGCAGTTCCGCAGTCTGATCACCGCCGCCGCCGTGGCCCTCGAGCCGGGCGCGACGGTCGACGAGCTGAAGACCGGGGCCGCCGCCGGCACCGAGGTCGCCGCCTACTTCCTCGACCTGGTCGAGGAGCGCCGAGCCCGACCCCAGGACGACCTGCTGTCGGACCTCATCGCCGTCGAGGAGGCGGGCGACTCGCTCAGCGTGGGCGAGATCGTGGCCGTGGCCGTGCTGCTGTTCGCCGCCGGCTTCGAGACGACGACCAACCTCATCGGCAACGGCCTGGCCGCCCTGGCCACCCACCCCGACCAGCAGGCCCGCCTGTGGGCCGACCCGGCACTGATCCCGACGGCGGTCGAGGAGGTCCTACGCTGGGACTCCCCCGTCCAGCTCGACGTGCGGGTGGCCCTGGAGCCGGCCGAGGTGGCCGGCGAGGAGGCCCCCGAGGGCACCCGGGTGGTGACCCTGCTCGGGGCCGCCAACCGGGACCCCGCGCAGTTCACCGACCCGGAGACCTTCGACGTCGGCCGGAACGAGGGCCCGCCCCTCAGCTTCGCCTCCGGCATCCACTACTGTCTGGGGGCCAACCTGGCCCGGGCCGAGGGTCAGGAGGTGCTGGCGTCGCTCATCGAGCGCACCTCGGGCATCGAGCTGGCCGGCGAGCTGGCGCACCGCCACCGCATGACACTGCGGGGCTTCCGGACCGTCCCGGTGGCCGTCATGCCTCGCTGACGGTCAGGCGGTGTAGGCCGCCACGTGCTTGGCCGTGTCGACCATGTGCATGAACCCGGTGATGCGGCCGTCGGTGTCGAACCACCAGACGTGGACGTCGTAGTCGTCGAAGACCACGTCGTTGCGCAGCACCCGGCCCGTGATGAACACGGGAACGGCGACCATGTCGTCACCCACCAGTGGAGCCTGGGGCTCGAAGCGGGTCAGCTCGAGGTTGCCGGCGAGGCGGGCGAAGAAGCCGGCGGCGTGCTCCTTGCCGGTGCCGGGCTCCAGCCACGGCAGGCCGTGGTCCTCGCCGTGGCGCTCCCACGCGACGTCGTCGGCCAGCCGGTCGAGGATGGCGGGCACGTCCCCCTGCCCGAAGGCCTCGTAGACGGCCATCACGGTGGCCACGTTGCGGGTGGCGGTGTCGGTCATGGTCATGGCGATCTCTCCCTGATCGGTCCCCAGTGGGACACCCGGGTTCGCCCCCACCCCGCCCACCGGATCACCGTTCCAGGTCGAGGGCCTCCCGCAGCCGGTCGGGGTCGAAGGACCGACCCGGGGCGCCGCGGCCCTCGAACGAGCGGAGCAGGAGCCGCAGGTCCTCCCGGCGGGTCGGGTCGGCCGCCGCCTGACGCGGGGTGAGCCCGTCGAGGGCGGGGATCGCCTCGTCGAGCCAACGCTCCTCCATCGTCAGCAGGACCTCATCCAGTGCGGCCGTCAGCTCCGGTGACAGGTCCTCGCCGCTGTCGGCCCCGACGCCCTCGTCGGCCAGCTCGGCCAGATCGGCCGACTCGATCTCCTCGACCGAGCAGGTCAGATCGGGATCGAGGGCGAGGAGGTCGTCGAGCACGTCGTCGAGGCGCTCCTCGGCGTTGGTCTCGACGATCAGTTCGTCACCCTCCCGAACCAGGCGGGCCCGCACCAGCGCCTCGAGGTCGTCGAGCACCAGCAGATCGGTCCAGGCCCCGGCCTCGGCCTCACCGGGGACGGCGGGCTCGTCCGGCTCGTAGACCTCGTCCAGGAAGGGCGCCACCTCGTCCCAGTCGAGGTCGAAGCGAACCCGGGCCCGCAGCCACCGCAGCGCCTGGCCCTCGCGGTTGAGCAAGGTGGGCGGGGCCTGCGCCCGGCCGTACCAGGCTGCCAGCGCGTCGGGATCGCCACCCTCGTCCAGGAGATCCATGACCGTCTGCCGCCACCGGAGGTCGATGGCCAGCGGGAGACTGAGCCACTGGTGCTGCGAGCCGACCGGGACCACGACGGCGAGGAAGAGGTCACCCGCACCCACGCCGTGGGACCCGGTGTGCTCGGTGATGGTCACCTCGTCGCCGCTCGTCGTGTCCCGCAGGGTGAGGGACGCCCCGGGATCGGCGTCGAGCACCTCCCACAGCCGCCGCCGGGCATCGGCCCAGGCCTCGGCGAGGTCCCGCTCGTCGTCGGGCAGCAGTGGCCCCCGCTCCCGGAGGAATCGTTCGAGCCCGCCCTTCTCGAGCACGGCCAGGTCCATGATGAACGGATCGTCGACGAACCGTCCGATGGTCTCGAACGGCTCGTCGAGCGCCGGGTCGAACGCCGTGGCGGCAGCGCTGGCCAGGCCGACCCGGGCCAACTGGTCCCGCCCGACGAACATCACGACCTTGTTGATCAGCCAACCCGAGCGTGCCTCGATGGGCGCCGGCTCCACCTTGCCGAGGTGGCACTGCTTGTACTTGCGCCCGGATCCGCACGGGCACGGCTCGTTGCGACCCACCTCGGCCACCCCGGCGCCACCGGCTGCCCGCTCCCGCAGCTCCACCACCAGATCGTGGTCGGGGGGGAGGCCAGCCCGGACCAGGAGACGGGCGGCGCGCGCCGCATCACCCCGGTCGTTGGCGATCTGGGCCAACTCGACACTGATGCCCGGGTGGTCGGGATCGAGACGGGCGGCCTCCTCCAGGTCGGCCTCGGCATCGAGCACCCGCCCGGCCCGGTCCGCGTTCTGGGCGCGGAGCAGGAGGGCGGCGGCCCGGGCCGCCCCCGAGCCGGCGTCGGCCAGCCCCGATGCGAAGTCGCCGATGGTGGGAGCCCCGTCGGGGGCGTCGCCGAAGAGGAGCTCGGCGGTGACGGTGCCCACCCGACCATGGCCGAGCGCCCGGGCCACGTCGCGGGCCCTGCGTTCCACCGCAGCCGGGTCGACGCCGAAGGCCTCGAAGGCCTCCATCACCTCGGCCAGGGCGAGGAGGCAGCACTCCTCGAGGTCGTAGTCGTCGGCAAGGTCGGCGAGGAAGCCGTCCTCGTCCAGATCGAAGGGTTCCTCGTCGGGAAGATCGTCAGTCATCGACACGAGCATCCCACCGGGGAGTGACAACCGCCATGCCGGACCGCCCCCGGCCATACTGGGGCCATGGCTCGGGTGAGCGCGGCCGACAGGGACCGCCTCCGGCGCCAGGCCGAGGACCTGGCCGCCGTCGACGACGGCGGGCCGGGCACGTACGAGCGTCGGCGTGAGCTGCTCGACGGGATCAACGCCCTGCGGGCGGCCGACGGCTCGATCCCCTTCCCCGACGAGGACGAGGAGCCCCCGGAACTTGAGTTCTTCCGCAGAGCCCGGGCCCTTGGCCTGGCTCGGATCCCTCGCTGAGGCGCTCGACGGCCTCGGGGTCGGCTGGGTCCTCGCCGGCGCCTTCGCCGCCGACCGCTACCGGGCCGAGCCCCGCTTCACCGTCGATCTCGACCTGCTGGTCGAATGGGACGACCGGCTGCCCGCCACGTTCACCGAGCGGGGCTACGACGTCCGCACCATGGCCGACCCCGGCGAGGCTCCCCACCTGCTGCGCCTCGCCCGCCCGACCGAGCGGATCGACCTGATCGTCGCCGCGGTCGAGTACCAGCGCCTCGCCATCGAGCGAGGCCGGGCCGACCACGTGCTCACCGTCGAGGACGTCTTGATCCACAAGCTCATCGCCTGGCGCCGCAAGGACCGCGACGACATCGCCTCGATCCTGGCCACGGATCCGAGCCTCGACGAGGCGTACCTCGACGAGTGGATCGCGGCCTGGCAGCTCGGCGACCGCTGGTCCGAGGCCACCACCCCGCGGGGACCGAGCCAGAGCTGAGTTGGAGGAAATGAGGTCCGGATCCCGGACCCCATTTCCTCCATTACGCAGCGATCAGACGGTGCGGCCCAGGAAGGCAGCGAGCTGGTCGGCGGCGGGGGCGCCGTCGGGGGCCTGCTGCTCGGGGCCGAAGATGGTGCCCTCGTCGCTGCGGAAGGCCGGCTGGATGGCCTGACGGGACTGCTCGAGGAGCTGGGCGGCCAGGTCGGGCGCCAGGTCGGTGTCCTGGCCGGTGGCCTTGGCCAGGTCCCAGGCGTGGGTGAAGGTGTCGGTCGTGGCCAGGCCCATCAGGGCACCCGCCGGCATGTCGCCGAAGCCGGGGTTGACGGTGCGGCCCAGGGCGCCGTCCTCGTTGAAGGCGGCCAGGCTGGCGGCGGCGGCCTCGTCGAAGGCGGCCTGGTAGTCACCCTGCGAGGCCCCCTCGCCGGTCTCGGTCATCTCGGTGCCGGCGACGCCGTTGCGGGCCCAGTGCTGGGACCCCACGAGGTGGTCGATGAGCTGGGCCACCGTCCAGTCCTTGCACGGGGTGGGGCCGTCGAGCTGGTCGGGGGTGACGTTGGCGAGGACGCCACGGGCCACGTCCTGGGCCTGGGCGAGCGGAGCGGTCGGGTTCATCGGACTACCTCTCGGTTCGGATCGGGCCTCCGACGGTAGTGCCCCGACCGATGCCGGCGCCGGGGAGGCCGACCCCACCCCGAAATTGCGTGAGTTGGTCATCCCGAGCGAGACCAACTCACGCCAGATCGTGAGCCGATCGGCCGGGGGCGATCCAGCCGCCAGAGCCGCGGATGGGGCTCGCCCGGTCCAGGGTCCGGGAACACCTGGAGCGCCTCTTGGCGGAAGTGGTGGGAGCACATGCCCATCAGGGGCGCCCAGAGGTCGAAGGTGTCGAGCTGGAAGTGCCGGGGATGGACCCGACCGAGCTCGACCCGTGTCCGCCCGAGCCGCACCGACTGTCCCGGTCGAAACTGCTCGCCGTCGGCCACCCGCAGGGCCAGGAGGGCTAGGAACACGCCGTCTCGGCGCTCGTCGGGGTCCACGACGACGAACTCCGGGTGGTCGTGGGCCGCCGTGAGCCCGATGGTGTACAGCCACGACGGCCGGCACCCCTCGGCCGCAGCGCCGGCGATCGTCCACCCTTGTTCGGCGATCTCCCGACGGAGGGGGGCGGCGAAGATGTCGGCGTCGAGGATCTCGGCCGAGCAGGGCTCGGGCTCGTCGGGCAAGGGATGTAGCGACACGGGGACCTCCGGATCGAGGGGGCGGAGGTCCATGGTGGCCAGGTG
>CAYTJS010000166.1:1183-8605 GCA_964438115.1 uncultured Iamiaceae bacterium | reverse complement strand
CCTCCTCGGGGGCCAGGCAGAGCACGCCGATCTTGCCCTCGTGCAGGTTGTGGTGGACCTGGTAGGCGGCCTCGCCGGTGTCCTCCAGGGCGAACACCTGGGAGAGGATGGGCTGGATCCGGCCCTCGGCGATGAGCCGGTTGGCCTCCGACGCCTCGCGGTAGTTGGCGAAGTGCGACGAGACGATGCGCTTCAGCTTCATCCAGAGGTGACGGTTGTCGTACTCGATCATGTAGCCGGAGGTGGCGGCGCAGGTGACGATCGTGCCGCCCCGGGCGGCGGCGAACACCGAGGCGCCGAAGGTCTGGCGCCCGGGGTGCTCGAAGACGATGTCGGGGTCGCGGCCGACCAGGCCCCGGATGTCCTTGCCCAGGCGACGCCACTCGGCCTCGTCCTGGGTGTGCTCGTCCTTCCAGAACCGGTAGCCGGCGGCCCGACGGTCGATGACCGCCTCGACCCCCAGCTCGTTCAGCAGCTCGACCTTGTCGGCCGAGGACACGACGCCGACGGGGGTGCCCCCGCCGTTGAGCACGTACTGGCAGGCGTAGCCGCCCAGGCCGCCGGTCGCCCCCCAGATGAGCACGGTGTCGCCCTGGCGCATCTGCACCGAGTTGGGGCTGCACAGCATGCGGTAGCTGGTCGAGTTGCAGAGGGCGTTGACCGCCGCCTCCTCCCAGGTCAGGTGGGCGGGCTTGGGCATGAGCTGGTTGGCCTTGACCACGGCCAGGTCGGCCAGCCCGCCGAAGTTGGTCTCGAAGCCCCAGATGCGCTGGTTGGCGGCGAGCATCGAGTCGTCGTGGGCCGAGGGGTCCTGGTCGTCGACGTGGTTGCAGTGGACGGTGACCCGGTCGCCGGGCTTCCAGTTGCGCACGGCCGAGCCGGTCCGCAGCACCACGGCCGAGGCGTCGGAGCCGACCACGTGGTACGGCAGGGCGTGGCGCGCCCCCCACTCGCTCTCGCGCCCGAGGCGATCGAGGAAGCCGAAGGTGGGCAGCGGCTCGAAGATCGAGGTCCAGACCGTGTTGAAGTTGATCGAGCTGGCCATCACCGCCAGGTAGACCTCGTCGGGGGCCAGTTCCGGGGTGGCCACCTCGCCGATCTGCAGCGACTGCCGGGGGTCCTTGTCGGAGGACTCCAGGCCCGCGAACATCTCCTGGTCCTCCCGCCGCACGTATGCGGCGCGGTAGGACTCGGGCAGCGGAAGGGCGGCGAGCTCCTCACCAGGGGCGCCGGCCAGGATCGCGTCGAGGATCTCCTGCATGGCGGGGCAAGGTAGCGGAGCGCCCGCGTCCCGGCCCAGCCCGTCCGATCGGCACTTCACACAGCGTGGGCACATGCGCTACGTTCTGTGTTCATCGCTGGAGCGAGACCGCAGGGCGAAGCGGGGAAGGCGAACCGAGGCGATGCCGATCACTCCTGACCAGATCGAGAACCAGGTGTTCAGCCTGGTCCGCCGGGGCTACGACCCCGCCGAGGTGGACGCCTTCCTCCGCGAGGTGGCGACCACGCTCGCCCAGGCCCAGGGCGGCCTGGCCACCCCGGCGGCTCCCGTCGAGCCGGCGCCGGTGGCGGCCCCCGAGCCGGCGACCGGCGACGACTACAGCCGCCTCGGCGACGAGGTCGCCGCCATCCTGCGCCAGGCCCACGAGTCGGTGGCCACCATGCGCCACCGGGCCGAGGCCGACGCCGCCCTGATCCGCGAGGTGGCCAACCGCGAGGCCACCGGGATCCGGGCCGAGGCCGAGGCCGAACGACTCGAGGCCGAGCAAGTCCTCGCCCAGGCCCGGTCCGAGGCGGCGGCCGTGCGGGCCGAACTGGCCCGGGAACGTGACGCCGCCGCCGAGCTGACCGCGGCCGCCGCCCGGGCCCGAGCCCAGCAGGAGGTCGAGACCGCCCGGGCCGGCGCCCAGGAGGCCCTGGCCGTCCAGCGCGACGTCCGGGGCCGCCTCGAGGGCACCCGGGACGACATCGACACGGCCCTCGGCCGCCTGGTCGGCGAGGACGAGGACCCCTTCGACGCCATCGACACCATCGACCTGACCGACACGGCGCTGGCCGGCGGGGTCCCCCTCCCCGGCCAGGGGCCGCCCTCGCCGCCCGTGCCCCCGCCCACCGGGGTGGGCGTCGACGACCTGCCCTACGCCGACGGCGACGACGACGAGCCGATGCTGGGCGAGGACCCCGGGGCCGTGCTCGACCTCACCGACGGGGCGACCGGCCCGAACGACGAGCCGCCGGTGGCCGAGACCCCCGCCATCGACGCCGACGCCGACGCCGGCCCCGACGCGGCCGAGGGCGAGACCGAGACGACCCCCGACGCCGCCCCGGAGGCCGCCGGCACGGACGATCCCCTCGCCCAGATGGTGAAGAACGCCGTCGAGAACGCCCTGAGGCGACGCAAGACCGACGAGTGACACCGGCCGCAGGCTTGGCTGGCACGGGGGACGGCTCCGTACACTCTCGGCCACCAGCGACCACGTTCTGGGGGAGGTCCCACACATGGCTGGCTCCGTGATCATCGGCGGCGCGCGTACGCCCATCGGCAAGCTCTCCGGCGGCCTGGCAGGATTCGCCGCCACCGACCTGGGCGGCTTCGCCATCAAGGCGGCCCTGCAGCGGGCGGGCGTCGCCCCCGACCAGGTCGACTACGTCTTCATGGGCCAGGTGCTGCAGGCCGGGGCAGGCCAGATCACCGCCCGCCAGGCCGCGGCCAATGCCGACATCCCCATGTCGGTGCCCGCCACCACCATCAACAAGGTGTGCCTGTCGGGCCTCAACAGCATCTACCTGGCCGACCTGATGATCCAGGCGGGCCAGGCCGACATCGTCGTGGCCGGGGGCATGGAGTCCATGACCAACGCCCCCTACCTGCTCCCCGGGGCCCGGGCCGGCTACCGCCTCGGTGACCAGTCCGTCGTCGACTCGATGATGTACGACGGCCTGTTCTGCGCCTTCGACCAGTGCGCCATGGGCGCCGGCACCGAGAAGTACGCCGCCTCGGCCGGCCTCGCCCGCGAGCCCCAGGACGAGATCGCCGCCGCCTCCCACGAGCGGGCCGCCACCGCCCAGAAGGACGGCCTCCTCGACGACGAGATCGTCCCCGTCGAGGTGCCCCAGCGCAAGGGTGACCCCGTCATCGTCGACCGCGACGAGGGTGTGCGCCCCGGCACCACCGCCGAGAGCCTGGCCGGCCTGCGCCCGGCGTTCGACAAGGCGGGCAACATCACCGCCGGCAACGCCTCGCAGATCTCCGACGGCGGCGCCGCCGTGATCGTCACCTCCAAGGCCAAGGCCGAGGAGCTGGGCGCCACCCCGCTGGGCGAGATCGTGGGCTACGGCCAGGTGGCCGGCCCCGACCCGTCCCTGCTCACCCAGCCCGCCCGGGCCGTCAAGGCCGCCGCCGAGTCGTCGGGCACGGCCCTGGGCGACATCGACCTCTACGAGCTCAACGAGGCCTTCGCCGCCGTGGGCCTGGCCTCGATGCAGGACCTGGGCATCGGTGACGACGTCGTCAACGTGAACGGCGGGGCCATCGCCCTCGGCCACCCGGTCGGCATGTCTGGCACCCGCGTCGCCCTCACCCTGCTGCTCGAGCTGGGCCGCCGCGGTGGCGGCCTCGGCGCCGCCGCCCTCTGCGGTGGCGGCGGGCAGGGCGACGCCATCCTCCTCAAGGTCTGACCGACCCCGACCCGGGCGCCCGACACGGCGCCGGCCCGGCAACTAGCGTCCCGCCATGACGTCCCGGCTGCCGCGCCCGCTCCCCTTCGTCCTCGCCCTGCTCGCCCTGGTCGGCGTGCTCGCCCCCGGGGTGCCCTCGGAGGCCCAGCCCGTGCCGGTGGCGCCCGAGTCGGGCAGCTCGGACTGGACCACGGTCGATGCCGGGGGGCTCGTCACCTGCGGCATCCGGAGTTCCCGGCGGCTCTACTGCTGGGGCGACGGCACCTACGGCCAGATCGGCAACGGCACCACCACCACCTCGAACCCGACCCCCGTCGAGGTCGCCGGCGGCCACCGCGACTGGACGGCGGTGGCGGTCGGTGACTACCACGTCTGCGGGATCCGCAACGGTGGGCGCCTCTACTGTTGGGGCGAGGACTACGACGGCCAGCTCGGCAACGGGGCTCCCCTGGCCGAGGCCCTGACCCCGGGCCTCGTCAGCGGGGGCGTCACCGACAGGACCTCGGTCAGCGCCGGCACCGACCACACCTGCGCCCGCCGGGCCAACGGGCGACTCTCCTGTTGGGGGGACGACGGCGACGGACGGCTCGGCAACGGGCTCCCGGCGGCCAACCGCTCCACCCCGACCCCCGTCGCCGGCGGCATCACCAACTGGACCTCGGTCAGCGCCGGTGGCTCCCACACGTGTGCCCGCCGGGCCAACGGCACGCTCTTCTGCTGGGGGGACGACGGCAGCGGACGGCTCGGCAACGGGCTCCCCGAGGCCGAGCGGGCCGCCCCGAGCCCCGTCGCCGGCGGCATCACCAACTGGACCTCGGTCACCGCAGGGAACTTCCACACGTGCGCCCACCGGGCCAACGGTCGGCTCTACTGCTGGGGCGACGACGAGACGGAGGGCCAGCTCGGCACCGCCGGACCCAACACCGACCGGGCGGTGCCCACCCTCGTCAGTGGCGGCATCACCAACTGGACCGGCGTGACCGCGGGACGCTGGCACGCCTGCGGCCGCCGGGCGCCCGGGCGCCTCCTGTGCTGGGGCCAGGGGAACGACGGCCAGGTCGGCGACGGCGGGTTCCTCGGCTGGAACTTCCCGGTGCCCGTGGCCGGGGGTGCGAGTGACTGGGGCCAGCTCACCGCCGGCGACTACCACACCTGTGCCCGCACGGTCTCCGGGCGCCTCTACTGCTGGGGCGACGACCTCCGCGGCCAGCTCGGCACCGTCGGGGCCAACACCGACGCGGCGCGACCCACCGAGGTGTACGTCCCCTGACGGGAGCCCGTCAGGCGTCGAGCGAGGACCAGAAGGCCCGTTCCTCCGCGCCGGGATCGGCCAGCGGGCCGATGTGGTCACCGAACTCGAACACGGTGCGGTCCTCGACCTCGTAGCGGGCCCAGCCCGGGTCGCCGTGACGGGCGAAGCCCAGCCAGGCGTCCATCATCGCCTCGGAGAGGGCGACGGGGGCCTCCTCGCCGAGGAACATGGCCATGTGGTGGGCGCCCACCTGGCCGAACACGAACGGCAACTCGAGGGCGTGGCAGGAGCCGAGCATCCCGAACATGGCCGGCGTGGCCCAGGTGAACAGGTACTGCCACACGTCGTCGGAGGCGGCCAGCTTCGCCTCGCAGAGCTGCACGGCGGGCCAGCGGAACACCATGTCGGTGGCGAAGGCGGTGAAGACGGCCTTGGGGTCCTCGCCGGCGTCGCCGTAGACCGCCAGCGCCTTCTCGCTGTCGCCGGAGAGGGCGTCGAGCCGCACGCGCAGGACCTCGTCGTCGATGGGCTGGGCGTCCATCAGGGCGAAGAGCTTCCACTCCTCGAGGGTGGTCCCGGTCATGAGGGCCACGTCGGCGGCCACGCCGCTGCGCAGGGCACCCAGCACCGACTCGGGCAGGGTGCGGCCGTCCTCGACCGGGCGGAACGGCAGGCTGGCCGAGATGCCGCCCTCGAGCATGGGCTCGATGTCGGTCATCCCCTCGACCACCAGCTCGGCCTGGACCTCGAGCAGGCGGGCCATGTCGAGGGCCCTGGCCTCGTCGGCGGTGGTCACGCCCAGCCGGTCGAGGTAGCGGCGGGCCGAGGCCTCGGCCTCGGCCGGGCTGGCCCCGGACTGGGCGGCCCCGGACTGGGCGATGGCCCGGCCGAAGAGGCCCTGGGCGGCGGGGGCGGCCAGCAGGCTGGCCACGCTCATGCCGCCGGCCGACTCGCCGAACACGGTCACGTTGTCGGGGTCCCCGCCGAAGGCGGCGACGTTGTCCCGCACCCACTCCAGAGCGGCGATCTGGTCGAGGAGCCCGCAGTTGCCGGAGCCGGCCAGTTCGGGATCCAACCAGCCCAGCTCGAGGAAGCCGAAGGCGCCGAGGCGGTAGTTGAGGGTGACGAGGACGATGTCGCCCCGCTCGACGAGGGCGCCGCCGTGGTACATCGGGCTGGAGCCCGACCCCATGATGAAGGCGCCCCCGTGGATCCAGACCATGACCGGGCGCTTGGCGTCGTCGGCCGCCGGGGTCCACACGTTCAGGTAGAGGCAGTCCTCGTCGATGGCCTCGGGCTCGAGACCGAGGAAGGCCAGCAGCATGTCGGGGTTCTGCGGGGCCGTCTTGCCGTAGTGCTCGGCGTCGCGGACCTCGGTCCACGGCTCGGCGGGGGCGGGGGCCTTCCAGCGACGGTTCCCCACCGGCGGGGCGGCGTAGGGGATCCCCGCGAAGCGCAGCAGGTCGCCTTCGGCGACGCCGCGGACCGGACCGAGTGTGGTGGACACCGTCGTCATGGCCGGAGACGGTACCGGAGACGAGGGTGTAGGGGTGCCGGGAGCGGGTCGCGCACCGCCTCCGACGGACCGCAGTGTGCGGGTCGCGCACCGCCCCGACGGACCGCGGTGTGGGGGTCGCGCACCGCCCCGACGGACCGCGGTGTGCGGGTCGCGCACCGCCCCGACGGACGGGGCGCGGGCGGGAGTGACCCGTCCGCCGGAGCGGCACGACCCATCGGACGGGGAGCGGGAGGGAGGGGCAGTGAGGGGGATCCCCCTCGGGTACCGACCCCCGATCGCGATGTTGCGGTTACGTTACAACAGTAACCGGATCGTGACAAGGGTTTCTCTCGGTCCCGGCCCTCACTCCAGGACGGTGCGGCCGGTGAGGGCCCGGCCCAACGTCATCTCGTCGGCGTACTCGAGGTCGCCGCCGACGGGCAGGCCACTGGCGATGCGGGTGACCTTCACGTCGGTGTCCTTCAGCAGCTTGGCCAGGTAGAGGGCCGTGGTCTCGCCCTCGATGTTGGGGTTGGTGCACAGGATGAGCTCGTCGATCTGCTCCTCGCGCACCCGGGTCAGCAGCTCCCGCACCCGCAGCTGCTCGGGACCCACCCCGTCGATGGGGCTGAGGGCGCCCTGCAGGACGTGGTACCGCCCCCGGAACTGTTCGGTCTTCTCGACGGCGATCACGTCGCGGGGCTCCTCGACCACGCAGAGCACGCCGTCCTCCCGTCGGGGGTCGGCGCAGATGCCGCACTCGGGGCCCTCGGCGATGTTGAAGCAGCGCTGGCAGAAGGTCACCCGCTCCTTGGCCTCGACGATGGCCTGGGCCAGGCGCACGGCGTCGACCTTCTCGGCCTTGAGCAGGTGGAAGGCGATGCGCTGGGCCGACTTGGGCCCGATGCCCGGCAGGCGCCCCAGCTCGTCGATGAGGTCCTGGACGGCGCCGGCGTAGACCGAGGTCACCCGCCTACCTCGCCCACCCGATGCC
>CAYTJS010000166.1:0-1173 GCA_964438115.1 uncultured Iamiaceae bacterium | reverse complement strand
CCCCCGAGCAGGCCCCCCAGCCCGCCCAGGTCCACGCCGCCCATGGCGCCCCGGTGCAGCTCGTCGAGGCGGCGGGTGGCGTCGTGGAGGGCGGCCAGCACCAGGTCGGCGATGAGCTCGTGGTCGTCGCCCACCCCGGGGTCGATGGTGACCGAGCGGAACTCCCATCCGCCCGTGACCTCGATGCGCACGGCCCCGCCGCCGGCCTGGCCCTCGACCACCTGGGCGGTGACGGCGGCCTGGGTCTCGAGCAGCTGCTGCTGCATGGCCTGGGCCTGGCCCAGGAGGGCGCCGAGGTCGAGCCCGCCGTCGGCGGCCTCGGCCACGACGAGGGCGTCCTCGCCGCCGTCGTCCCAGCCCTCGTCAGCGTCCTCGGTGGGGTCGACCGGGTCGTCGCTCACTCGTCCTCCTCGATCAGCTCGACGTTGCCGAACACCTCGGTCACCTTGTCCAGTCCCGACGTGACCGGTCCGGCGTCCTCGAGCTCGTCGACGGGGCCGATGTCGGCCAACGCCTCCTCCTCGGCGGGTGGGGCGGCCGGGTCGGCGCCGGGGCCCGGGGTGGTGGCGGCCGGGGCGGATGGCTCGGGACCGGGCTCGCCCCCGTCGACGACGAGGACCAGCGGCACCGGGCGGCCGAACTCGGCGGCCAGGGCGGCCTCGACGTCGGGGCGCAGGGGTTCGCAGCGCTCGGCGTGGGCGGCGTTGGGCAGGGCGAAGGCGGCCCGGTCGTCGCGGTGGTCGAGGAAGCGCCCGGCGGCGTAGAGCATCTTGACCTTGGGCCGCAGACCGCCCAGGACCCGGTCCCCCCACGCCAGGGTCAGGTCGTCGCGGGACGGCAATCCCCCGGCGGCCGCCGCCACGGGGGTCGGCGCCGGTTCGGGCTCCGGTTCGGGCTCAGGAACCGGGGCCGGCTCGGGCTCGGGGGCTGCCTCGACGACCGGGGCCGCGGGCTCGGGGGCCCGGGTCGCCTCGGGGGTCGGGGCCGGGGCCGGGGCCGAGGGTGCGGCGGGGGCCGGCTCCGGATCGGGACGACGCACGGTGGCCAGGCGGTTGCGGGCCTCGGCGGCCGGGGAGCCGCGCCGGGGACCGGCCGCGGGCTCGGCCGGGGTGGGGACCCCCTCGGGCAGGGCGCCGCCGTCCGAGGAGATGGTCGGACAGCCTCGTTCGAGCG
>CAYTJS010000165.1:0-8617 GCA_964438115.1 uncultured Iamiaceae bacterium | reverse complement strand
CTGGACCACATCGAGTTCCCCTACGTCTACCTCGATGCCACCTACCTGCATGTCCGTGATGACCACCAGGTCACCTCCAAGGCAGTGGTCGTGGCCACCGGGATCACTGCCGGCGGCGGCCGTGAGGTCCTCGGCGTCGACATCGGCGACAGCGAAGACGAGGTCTTCTGGCGAGGGTTCCTGCGCTCACTGAAGAACCGGGGCCTGGCCGGGGTCCGGTTGGTGATCTCTGATCAGCACGCCGGGCTCACCGCGGCGATCCGCCGCTGCTTCCAAGGCGCCGGCCACCAGCGCTGCCGGGTCCACTTCGCCCGCAACCTCTTGTCGGTCATCCCCAAGGCGCACCAGGACATGGTCGCCGCGCTGTTCCGCACCAGCTTCGCCGGCATCGACGCCGACGGCGTCAACGCCCAGTGGGACCACGTTCGAACCACCCTCGCCGAGCGCTGGCCCAAGGCCGCCGCGCTCATGGACTCCGCCCGGCCCGAGGTCCTGGCCTTCACCGCGTTCCCCGTCGAGCACTGGCGCAAGATCTGGTCCACCAACCCCCTCGAACGGGTCAACAAGGAGATCAAGCGACGCAGCCGCGTCGTGGGCATCTTCCCCAACGAAGCCTCCGCCATCCGCCTCGTCGGCGCCGTGCTCGCCGACCTCCACGACGACTGGATCAGCTCCGACCGCCGCTACCTCTCCGAGGCCTCAATGGCAAAGCTCTACCCCGAGCGCGAAGATGACCCCACGGTCACCGCCGAACTCCAGTCCGGCGACTGACCCACACCGAGGATCACCCTCGAATCCCCACCACCCAGGGGGACGCTGCCCTCGTGCCCGCCGGAGGGGCCACCGGTAACGTCGGCGGGTGCGCGACCGGACCGGGACCCTGGCCGGTGTCGCCGCCTACTCGCTGTGGGGCGTCTTCCCCCTCGTCTTCCACCTCCTCGACGAGGTGGCGCCCCTCGAGGTCCTGTTCCACCGGATCGTCTGGTCCTTCGCCGTGGTGGCGGTCATCCTCCTCCTGCGCCGGGAGGACCGCCACGACCTGCTGACGACCCTGCGCCACCGCCGAGCCCGGTCCCGCTTGGCCGCCGCCGGGGCCCTGATCGCCGTCAACTGGCTGGTGTACGTCTGGGCGGTGGGCACCGACCACGTCGTCGAGGCGGCCCTCGGCTACTACATCAACCCCCTCATCACCGTGGGCCTGGGGGTGGTCGTGCTCGGCGAGCGCCTGGCCCGCCTGCAGGTCGTGGCCCTGGGGTTCGGGGCGGCGTCGGTGGTGGTGCTGACCGCCGCCTACGGCCGGGTCCCCTGGATCGCCCTGGTCCTCGCCGTGAGCTTCGCCGGCTACTCGTTCCTGAAGAAGGGCGCCCCCGTCGGCGCCATCGCCTCCCTGGCCGCCGAGACCGGGGCCCTGCTGCCCTTCGCCACCGGCGGCCTGCTGTTCCTGGCCCGCAGCGGCGACCTGGCCCTCACCCAGGGCGCCGGCGGGCGGGACGCCCTGCTGCTGTCGCTGGGAGTCGTCACGACCGTGCCGCTGCTGCTGTTCGGCGTGGCCGCCCACCGCATCCCGCTCTCACTGCTCGGTCTGCTCCAGTACCTCACCCCGACGTTGCAGTTGCTGATCGGCGTCGCCGTCTTCGGCGAGCCCCTCCCCCCGGCCCGTCTGGCCGGCTTCGTCCTGGTGTGGATCGCCCTGGCCCTCCTGGGCACCGACGCCGTGGCCGACCTCCGTCGTCGCCGTCGACCCCAACCCGCCTGAGCTCGCCCGGCCAGGACCTCCGACCCTTCACCACCGGTCGCCGCAGGCGGAGTCTGGGGGCCATGACGGGGACCATGGAACGCCGCCACGACCGCAACGGACTCGAGGTGCTCGACCGTGAAGAGTGCCTGGCCCTCCTGGCCACGGCCACCCTGGGACGCATCGGCGTCACCACCGGTGCCCTGCCCCGGGTCTTCCCCGTCAACTTCTGGTTCGACGGCGCCCGCATCCTGGTGCGCACCGGTCCCGGCACCACCCTCGACGCCGCCCTCCGCCACTCGATCGTCGCCTTCGAGGTCGATGACGTCGACCCCCTCGGTCATGCCGGGTGGAGCGTGATGGTCACCGGCGAGGCCCGGGCCATCGACGATCCCGAGGCCCTCGATGAACTCCGCCACGCCCCGGTCCCCCATTGGGCCCGGCGTGCCGACGACCCGGTCCTGGCCATCGACACCACGTTGGTGACCGGCCGCCGCCTCGGCTGAGGGCCGGTCGGCCGCCCCACCGGGCGGGTCAGCCGGCCAGGCGGGTGACGACGACGACGAGGACGCCGGTGACGCTCACGCAACCCCACACGGGCACGGTCAGCGGGGCCAGACGCCGATGGACGGCCTCGCGGCCGGAGAGGGCGGCGGCCAGGGTGCCCAACACGAGGGGCAGGGCCACCATCGAGGCCAGCACGTGCGAGCCGAGGAGCAGGAGGAAGCCCGCCCGGACGGGAGCGGCGGCGTCGAGGCGGGTGTCGCCCGCCAGGGCGTGGTAGGTCAGGTACGACACCAGGAAGGCGGCCGAGAGCCCGAACGCCGTGAGCATGGCCCGCCGGTGGGCCGCCCGGTCACCCCGGCGCACGGCCCGCACCCCGACCACCAGGAACAGGAACGAGCCGGCGTTGAGGACCCCGTTCAGCAGCGGCAGGTCACCGACCCAACCGTCCCGCGCCCCGGCATCCACGCCGTAGACGAGGGTGAGGAGGCCGGCACAGGCCACGGCGCTGACCGTGAGGACGGCCGCGGCGGGACCGGCGCCGATGGGAGCGGCGGCCCGATGTCCCTGCATCGGGCGTCAGCGTGCCCGATCGCCCACCCGGTCGGGAGGGCCGAAGG
This sequence comes from uncultured Iamiaceae bacterium, assembly GCA_964438115.1. GTDB lineage: Bacteria > Actinomycetota > Acidimicrobiia > Acidimicrobiales > DATDAH01 > DATDAH01. The sequence continues at coordinate 5,758 of CAYTJS010000165.1, read as the reverse complement.
TCCCCACCCGACGCCGGGTGGTCGACGGCTACGCCTCGTCTGCCAGGCGGCCGTCGGTGATGTGGACGGTGCGATCGGCGTAGTGGGTCATGCGCTGGTCGTGGGTGACGATCACCGCGGCCGTGCCCCGGCCCTTCACCTCGGTGGTGATGAGCTCCATGACCTGCTCGCCCAGCCGGGTGTCGAGGGCCGAGGTGGGCTCGTCGATGAGCACCAGCTCGGGCTCGTTCATCAGCGCCCGCCCGACGGCGACCCGCTGGCGCTCGCCGCCGGAGAGCTCGTCGGGCAGGTGGCTGGTGCGGTCGCCCAGGCCCAGCTCGCCGAGGAGGCGGTCCGCCCGCTCCCGCGCCGACTTCCGGTCGACGCCCCCGAGGTCGGCGACGACCAGCAGGTTCTCGCGGGCGGTGAGGAAGGGCACCAGGTTCACGGCCTGGAAGACGAAGCCGACCCGCCGGCGGCGGAACTCGGTAAGCTGCTTGGCCGAGTAGTCGCCGATGGCCTCCCCGCCGACGACCACGGTACCCGAGGTGGGGGCCAGCAGGCCGCCCGACACCGACAGCAGCGTGCTCTTGCCCGAGCCCGACGGCCCGACCAGGGCCACCATCTCGTCCTGGCCGACCGTGAGGGTGGCATGGTCGAGGGCGGCGACCTCGTCGTCGCCGCTGCGGTACACCTTGCGCACGTCGCGCAACTCGAGGGCGGCGACGGTTCCTTCAGCTGATGGCATCGGCGGGATCCACCTTGATCACTCGGCGCAGGGACACGGCGCTACCGAGGACGGAGGCGACGAGCACCCCGACCACGACCTGACCGGCCCGACTGGGTTCGAACACGACGGGCACCCCGGGTGGCACCACCAGGCTGAGGAGCCCGGTCAGACCCATGCCCACGGCCAGGGCCGCCCCGGCCACCACCACGGCCTGGGCGACTACGCCGGAGAGCAACTGGCCCGACGAGGCACCCACGGCCTTCAGGACGGCGTAGAGGGCGGCCCGCTCGATGGTCACCAGGGCGAAGAACAGGGCCACGACGATGCCCACCACCAGGAACGTGGTGTTGATGATCGACGACAGGGTCGACTCCTGCTCCTTCACGCCCGGGAGGGCGAGCACGGCGTCGTCGCGGGTCACGGTCTCGGTGGAGCCGGTCGCCTCGTCGACGGCGCCGGCCACCGCCTCGGGATCGGCACCGGGGGCGACGTCGACGGCCAGGGCCTGGAACGTGCCGTCGGGTAGCTGGGCGTCGGGCCGGGCCGAGCCCAGCACGGTGCGCCAGGTGGCCGGGTCGACCCAGAGGCCGCCCTGGAGCAGGAACGAGGTGTCCTCCACCCAGCCGGACACCTCGACCTCGACCCCCTCGGGCCCGAGGGCGAGCACGTCGCCCACCTCGACCCCGAAGTCCTCGAGGCGACGGTCGGCCCAGCCCTCACCCGCCGGCGGCGGGGCGGGCACGCCCTCGACCCCGCCCTCGTACCCGAACACCGACACGTCGGCCAGCTCGTCCTCGCCGGGCACCTCGGCGGCCACCAGGGCAACCCCGAGGCCGCGGACGGCCTCGACGCCCTCGGCCTGGGCCACGGCCTCGGCCACGGGGGGGTCGATGCGGGAACGCAGCAACGAGAGGCGGGCGTCGTCGCTGAAGACCACGACGTCGGCCTGCTGGGCCCGCAATGCCCCGGTGCTGCCGAGGAAGAGCCCGTCGAGCAGGCCGCCGAGGAAGAGCAGGAGGACGGTGAGGAAGGCCAGGGCCCCGCCGGCGACGGCGAAGCGGCCCGGGCGGCGGCGGAGCTCCCGCAGAGCGAGCCTCACGACAGGCCCCCGGTCGGGCTCACGGCGTCCGCCGGGTCGAGGCGGCGGACCCGACGCAGGGAGGGCAGGGTGGCCAGCAGGGCCAGGACCAGGATCGTCCCGCCGGTCGAGGCCACCAGTGCCGGCGCGGGCACCTGGGCGAAGTCGTCGTCGACGAGGACGGCCACCAGGGTGGTCACCCCCGCCCCCAGCAGGATCCCGCCCACCGTCACCAGCACGGCCTGGACGAGGACGGCGCCGGTGAGGGTGCCGGAGGAGGCCCCGACCGCCCGCAGCAGGGTGAAGGGCCCCTGCTTCTGGATGGTGAGGATGAGGAAGAAGAAGCCGGTCACGATGGCCACGACCACGTAGGCCAGCAGGAACACGATCTGGAAGGACTGGCTGGTCTCGGCCACGCCGGGGGCGTTGGCGGCGGCATCGGCCCGGGTGAGGGCCTCGACGCCGGGCACCTCGTCCTGGATGCGCTCGGCGAGGGTGGCGGCGTCCACCCCCTCGGCCGGCACCACGCCGACCAGCGAGGCGGGCACGAACGGGGCGTCGGGGTTGACCGCCTGGCGGGCCTCCTCGAAGGTGGCCAGCGAGGTGAACACGGTGGGCTCGACGCTGAAGCGCAGGTCCGAGGCCAGGCCCACGATCTCGACGGGCACCTCGCCGTCGGGGCCGAGCAGGACGGTGTCGCCGATGTCGAGGCCGATGGCGGCGTCGAGGTCGGAGGCCACCCCCTCGCCGTCGGCCTCCGGCAGGCGACCCTCGACCAGGGTCGTGGGCGCGCCGGGTCCACCCAGCTCGTAACCGAAGACGACGACGTCCTCCAGGCTGCCCCCCACCTCGGCGGTGAAGGTGTTCTCACCGATGGGCGCCGACTCGCCCACCCCGTCCACGGCGGCGACGGCCTCGACCTGGTCCGGGAGCAGGACGCTGGCCTCGACGCTGGTGCGGGCCTCCTCGTTGTAGACGAGGACCTCGGCCGACTGGCTCTCGATGGCGCCGGTGAAGTAGCCGAGCAGGCTGGACAGCAGCGTCTGCTGGAACAGGACGAGGAAGGCCAGGAGCCCCAGGGCCCCGATCAGCAGGGCGAACCGAAGCCGGGACCGGCGGATCTCCCGCAGGGCCAGCCCGGTCGCCGTGGTCACGCCCGGGAAGGTAGCGAACCGCGGCGGAATTTCTCCCGCGCCCGCCGGGGAAATTCGGGGAGGCCGCGAGCTCAGGTCGGGGGGGCCTCGGCGGGGAGCCAGAACCAGCGGAGATGCTCGAAGTCGTCGGTCACCGCCGGCGGGGCGAGCGGGGCGGGGGCGGCCCCCGTCAGCACCCGGCGGGCCTCGTCGAGGTACGTGGCGTAGGAGGGGTCGAGGGCGACCGGCTCGCGGTGGGGCCAGGACACGGTCCCGGCGTCGTAGCGGACGTCGTGGAGGGACCGGGGCGGGTCGACGGGGCCGTCGCGGTGCCGCCACAGGCCGGTGTCGGGCTCGAAGCGGTACCAGGGCAGGAGCCGCCAGCCGTCCCGTCCCACGAGGCGGACGGCCTCGACCAGGTAGGCGAAGGTGGCCTCGTCGATGAAGTAGTTGAAGTTGACGCGGGTCCAGCCCGGCTTGATCCCCTCACAGCCCCGGTCCACCTCCCGCTCGAACTCGTGGGAGCGGTCGAGGTCGATGCCCAGCAGGCGGTGGCCGTAGGGGCCGGCGCAGGAGCAGCCACCCCGGGCCTGGATGCCGAAGAGGTCGTTCAGGACGGCGACGACGAAGTTGTGGTGCAGGTACCGCTCGCCCCGGCGCACGACGAAGGACACGATGGACAGTCGCTCGCTGTCGTGGTTGCCGAGGATCTCGAGGGCGGGCTCGGCGTCCCAGGCGGCGATGGCCCGCCGGACGAAGCCCTCCTCCCGGCGCCGGATCTCGTCGGTGCCCACCGCCTCCTTCAGGGCGAAGACCAGACCGGCCCGGATGCTGTCGACGATGGCCGGGGTACCACCCTCTTCGCGGATCTCGGGGTCGTCGAGGTAGTCGTGTTCGGTGGGGTTGACGTAGCGGACGGTGCCGCCGCCGGGGACGTCGGGGACCCGGTTGGCGAAAAGTTCGCGGCGGGCCACCAGGAGGCCGGGTGTCCCGGGACCGCCGATCATCTTGTGGGGCGAGACGAAGATGGCGTCGAGGTAGGCGTCGCCGTCGGCGGGCGAGCCCATGACGATCTCGACGTAGGGGGCGGCGGCCGCGTAGTCCCAGAACGAGAGGGCCCCGTGGCGGTGGAGCAGGGCCGACACCGCGGCGGTGTCGGTGGTGATGCCCGTCACGTTGGAGGCGGCCGAGAACGACCCGATCAGCAGGGGCCGGTCGGCGAACTCGACCAGGCGCGCCGCGAGGTCGTCGAGGTCGACGTGGCCGTCGGCGTCCTCGCCGATGGTGACCACGTCGGCGATCGACTCCCGCCACGGCAGTTCGTTCGAGTGGTGCTCGTAGGGCCCGATGAACACCACCGGGCGCTGGTCGGCGGGGATGTGGTCGGCCAGGTGCCAGCGGTCCTCCAGGACCGAGGGGATGCGCAGGCCCAGGACGCCGATCAGGCGGTCGATGGCGTAGGTGGAGCCGCTGCCGCAGAAGATGACGGCGTGCTCGTCGCCGGCCCCGACGCAGCGCCGGACGATCTCGCGGGCCTCCTCGCGGAACCGGGTGGTCTGCAGGCCGGTCCCCGACGACTCGGTGTGGGTGTTGGCGTAGCGGGGCAGGACCACCTCGCGCAGGTGGTCCTCGATGAAGGAGAGCGAGCGCCCGGACGCGGTGTAGTCGGCGTAGATGACCGGCTTGGGCCCGAAGGGCCCGGCCACGGCCTCGTCGCGGCCGATGACCGACGCCCGGATGTGGTCGATGAGGGCGCTGGGGTCCGCCACGCCGGCGATCCTACGGAGCCGCCCGTCAGGTGGTGAAGGGCGACGCCACCTGGCCCAGCCAGCCGTCGGGGACGGTCTCGCCGTCGGCCAGGCCGATGGTGGCGTCGCAAGGCCCCTCGGGCAGGAGGTCGGTGCCCAGGACCCGGTCCCAGACGGCCACCACGGCGCCGTAGTTGCGGTTGCCCTCGGCGGGGTCGTCGCTGTGGTGCCAGCGATGGCGCTCGGGGGTGGACAGCACGGCGTTGAGCGGCCCGCTGTCGATGTCGACGTTGCCGTGCTGGATCTGGCCGTAGACCCCCCGCACCACCTGCAGGGCGAGGCGGGTCGGCGGGTCGGCGCCGAGCACGGCGAGGATGACCTGCTCCCCCGCCACGTCGACCGCCAACTCGAGGGGGTGGAACCGGGTGGCGTTGCCGAAGTAGAGCCGGGTGGGCGCGTGGTGCACGGCGTGGAAGCGCCACAGCCCCGACTCGTGGGACAGCCGGTGGTGGGCGGTGTGGAACAGGTCGTAGGCCACCACCGCCACCGCGATCCGGGCCGGGAGCGGCAGGCGCCCGTAGGAACGGGCCAGACGGGTCCGGGCCAGACGGCGACGGACGGGGGTGATGGCGCCGGCCACGACCTGGGCCAGGCCGGCGGAGACCAGCACGTGGATCAGGTCGGCCGTGCCGTCGCCCCGACCCTCGTTCCAGTCCCGGCGGAACGGGCGGCGGCGCTCGGCCAGGGCGATGGTGACCCAGCCGGCCCCGATCAGGACCCCGGACACGGCGCTGTCGGCCGACGACGCCGGCAGCCGGGTCCGGGCCCGGCGGGCCAGGGCCGGGGCCAGGAGGCCGGCGGCGAGGGTGCCGCCGTAGAGCCCGGCGGCGAGGGTGCCGCCGTAGAGCCCGGCGGCGAGCACCTTGGACGGTCGGGCGCTCACGGCGCGGCCTCCAGGTGGACGCGGTCGACGACGGCGGCCTCGACGTCGGCATCGTGGAAGCGCAGCGGCCGTAAGGCCTTTGAGGCGAAGGCCTCGGGCCCGCCGGGACCGTAGGCGAGCAGGCCCCGGGCATCGGGACCGTCGGCG
>CAYTJS010000164.1:0-8703 GCA_964438115.1 uncultured Iamiaceae bacterium | reverse complement strand
CGGTCCGAGCCCGGCTCCCAGCCCCGTCGACCAGCTACTACTTCAGGGGCAAGTAGCTAGGCCAACCCCGGGTCGCCCTCGCCCCGCTGGTACGATTCGGGACGTTCGTCCCCTCCGCCTCCGGAGCCCTCTTCCGGAAAGGAACCTCCTCGCATGTTCGACGGCCGATTCCGGACCAACTTCGAACAGGGCCTGGCGCCCGTCGGTGACAACCTCCGCAAGACCGGGATCTCGCCCGACCACCTGACGGTGCTCGGCATCCTCATGTCGGCCTCGGCCGCGGTCTCCATCGGGGCCGGTCACCTGCGCCTGGGCCTGCTCCTGCTGTTCCTCGCCGGCATCCCCGACCTGCTCGACGGCGCCGTGGCCAAGGCCTCCGGCACCGCCTCGACCCGCGGGGCCTTCTTCGACTCGGTCTCGGACCGCCTGAGCGACGCCCTCCTGTTCGGTGGCGTGGCCTGGTACCTCCAGACCGAGTACGGCGGCCACATGGCCCTGCTGCCGTACGCCGTCTTCGCCTGCGCCGCCCTGGTCTCCTACCAGCGGGCCAAGGCCGACGCCCTGGGCTTCGACGCCCGCGGCGGCCTCATGGAGCGGGCCGAGCGCTTCATCGTGCTGGGCATCGGGCTGCTCTTCTCCGAGCTGCTCGTCCCGGTCCTGTGGCTGATGCTGGCCGCCACCGCCGGCACCGCCGTCTACCGCTTCGCCAAGGTCTGGCGTCAGGCCGACCGGCCGCCCCGCCCCGAGCGTCCCACCCGGACGCGCCCGCCCCGGACCCGGCGGGCCCGGCGGGTGGGGACGACGAGGTCGATGGCCGAGCGCCGCGCCGCCTGGCGTGAGCGCATGCGCAGCCGCCGGCCCTGAACCGCACCGTCGCCGCCTACAAGGCGGCCGCCGCCGCGGCCCGCCTGGCCCCGCGCCCGGTGGCGTCCGCCCTGGGTCGGGTCGGCGCCCTCGGGGCCGGGGCCCTGCTGCCCGAGCAGCGGCTGATGATCGAGCGCAACCTGCGCCGGGTGTACGGCCCCGACCTCTCGGGCGTGGCCCTCCGGCGGGCCGTGCAGCGCACCCTCGACTCCTACGCTCGCTACTGGGTCGAGTCGTTCCGCCTGCCCGGCTCGACACCGGCCCGGCTCGACGCCGGGGTGGCCTCTGACGGCTACCACCGCATCGAGGACGCCTGTGACACCGGCACCGGCCCGATCGTCGCCCTGCCCCACCTCGGGGGCTGGGAGTGGGCCGGCTTCTGGGTGGCCTCGGTGTGGGAGCGCGAGCTGACGGTCGTGGTCGAGGCCCTCGAGCCCCCCGAGCTCTTCGAGTGGTTCGCCGACCTGCGCGAGAGCATCGGCATGCACGTGGTGCCCCTCGGCCCCGGCGCCGGCTCGGCCATCGCCAAGGCCATCAAGGCGGGCCACGTGGTCGCCCTCCTGTGCGATCGCGACATCGGCGGCGGGGGCGTGGAGGTCGAGTTCTTCGGCGAGCGCACCTCCCTGCCCGCGGGGCCTGCCACCCTGGCCCTGCGCACCGGGGCGGCCCTGCTGCCCACCGCCATCTACTTCGAGGGCGACGGCCACCGGGTCGTGGTCCGGGAGGCGGTGCCCACCGAGCGGCAGGGCGGCCTGCGCGAGGACGTGGCCCGCGTCACCCAGCTGCTGGCCCACGAGCTCGAGGCCCTGATCCGGGCCGCCCCCGAGCAGTGGCACCTGCTCCAGCCCAACTGGCCCAGCGACCACGAGGCCCTGGCCGCCTTCCGGGCCCGGCGCTAGGCCGCCGACGCCGCCGCCCGGTCAGGCGCCGTCGGCGCCGCCCTGGCGCTGGGGGCTGTAGGCGTTGGGTTCGCCCTCGACGTTGGTGTCGGGGATCACCGCCACGCTGTTGAAGCACATCTCGTCGACCGTGCCCTCGTTCCACACGATGTAGCGGGGCTCGGGCATCGCCGCGTTGGTCCGGTCCCAGGTGCATTCGAAGCGGAAGGTGTCGCCCGGCTCGATGCGCACCCGGTCGACGGGCACGTAGTACAGCTGCCACTCGAAGCTCCACGTGGGGATGTCGAGCAGGATCCGCTCCTCGGGGGTGCCCGGGTTGAGCGTCATCCGGTACGAGTCACCGAACTCGTGCATGTGGCCCAGCACCGAGTAGAGGGTCCCGGGGTTGCGGGCCCGCATGTCGCACACGCTGGAGAAGCGGGTGCCGTCGAGGTCGTCGTAGTCGTCGAGGGTGCCCCCGCAGGCCCCGATCAGGGCGTCGGGGATGAACCGGGCGCCGATGCCGTACTTCTCGGCGATGTCGTCGAGGGCGGCATCCCGGTCACACAGCGGCCCCTCCTCCTGGGGGGTGCAGGGGCCCTCGGCGGGGGTCAGGTAGGTGCTGCCGGTGACCGCCGTCATGGGCTCGTCCCGGGCGGCCAGCTCCTCGGGCGAGAGCGTGTCGAGCACCAGGGCAGAGCGGTCGGCGGGGTTCTCGTGCTCGTAGTGGTAGTGGATCTGGTTGACGAGGAAGTCGCCGGGCTGGAGGAACAGGCCCACGCCCTCGGGGTACACCCGGGGCTGCTGCCCCGGGGCCCAGCCACCGACGGTCGCCACCCCGGCGGTGCCCAGGTTGGAGGTGCCGAAGCACTGCCAGCCGGGGGCGCTGTCCAGGGCGTCGAGGCGCTCGGCCTCGGCCCGGGCCGCGGCCGGCGCCCGGAAGACGATCGAGTGGTGGACGATCTCCTCCTGGTCGGGCTCGAAGGCCATGCCCGTCACCCACTCGCCGTCGCCCTCGGGGTCGGCGACCTCGTGGACCTGGCAGCGGTAGTCGTCGGCCAGGGAAAGGTCGCCCACGTAGGCGCCGGACTGGGGCAGGACCTGGTCGCGTTCGATCGGCTCGAAGGGCGGGTCGTCGGCGACCAGCTCGGTGTCGGCGTCGACGTCAAGGCCGCCACCGGCCTCGGCCCACTCGGCGATGGCCGCCACCTGTTCGTCGGTGAGGGAGTAGTCGTGCTCGAACTCGAGACCCAGGTCCGAGGCCGGCCACGGGGGCATGAACCGGGCCTCGGTGACCAGGGTCAGGTCCTCGGCCACCTCGGCCGCGTCGCCGGCGGTGGCCAGCTCGAGGATCTCCGCCCCGGGCCCGTTCTCCTCGTGGCACGACACGCAGGCGGACTCGAGGATGGGTTGGACGGTCTCGGCGAACTCGCCCTCGGGGATCTCGACGGCGGCCACCTCGCCCCCACCCCGCACGGGGGCGGGTTCGTCCACGTCGGTGCGCTCGGCCACGACCTCGATCTCGAAGGTGGCCTCGTCCCCCGTGTGGGCCAGGCCGGCGACGTGGATGGGGCCGACGTCGAAGGTCGAGAGGAGCACGGTGCCGGTCATCGAGGCGGTGAGGCGGTCGTCGGTCACCGTCACCGGACCCGAGAAGGTGACCTCGGCGGTGGTGCCCTTCAGCGTCAGGTCGCCGGTGACGGTGAGCTCCGCGCTGGTCTCACCATCGACCACGGCGGGGAGGCCGTCGATGCTCGTGGCCTCGAAGGTGGCGAGGGGGAAGTCCTCGGACTCGAGGAAGTCGTGGCGCAGCCGCTTGTCGCGCATGGTCGAGTCGGAGTCGAACTCCTCGACGTTGATCACGATCTGCCCCAGCCGGCTGGCGGTCGGGTCGGCGACGTTCACGGCGATGTCGCCGGCCACCGAGGCGGTGGTGCCCCGGGCCTCGTTGGCCCGGCCGGCCAGCTCCTCGGTGACGACGTAGGTGACCGAGGACCCCTCGCCGGAGACCATGCGGTAGAGGTGGTCGGTGTCGGGGTCGAGGTCGGCCAGGGCGGGGGCGTAGGCCCCCCGGGTGGCGGCCTCGTCGGCGCCCACGACCCACAGCCATTCGTCGCGGGTGGCCACGGCCACGACCGTGAGGGCGAGGAAGCCGATGATGAAGGCCGGCGACGTGACGACGCGACGGATGCGTTGCAAGAGAACGGTCCCCCCGGAACTCGAAACCTGGGCGGCAGCGTAGGCGCCCGGCGTCCCCGGTCACGAGTCACCGGGGCGGCGGTAGCGTCGGGCGGTGCGCGTCGGGCTGTTGTGCCCCTACAGCCTGTCGATCCCGGGCGGGGTCCAGGGCCAGGTCCTGGGGATGGCCCGCGCCCTGCGGGCCGCCGGCCACGAGGCCCGCGTGCTCGCCCCCTGTGACGGCCCGCCCCCCGAGCTCTTCGTGACCCCGCTGGGCAAGAGCGTGCCCGCCGCGGCCAACGGCTCGGTCGCCCCACTGGCCCCCGACCCGGCCGCGCAGCTGCGCACCATGCGGGCCCTCTGGGACGAGGACTTCGACGTCCTCCACCTCCACGAGCCCTTCGCCCCGGGGCCCTGCATGACCGCCCTGGTCATCAAGCCGGCGCCCACCATCGGCACCTTCCACGCGGCCGGCGAGAGCTTCGCCTACAAGCACATGTCGGCCGGGATCCGCTTCCTCAACCGCCGCCTCGACCTGCGCTGCGCCGTCTCCGAGGACGCCATCGCCCTGGCCCGCAGCGGCATCGACGGCGGGGACTTCACCCTGCTCTACAACGGCGTCGAGCTGGACCCCTACCGCGCGGCCGAGCCCTGGCCCACCTCGGGGCCGACCATCTTCTTCTGCGGGCGCCACGAGCCCCGCAAGGGCCTGGCCGTGTTGCTCGAGGCCATGGCGCACCTGCCCGGTGACGTGCGCCTCTGGGTGGGCAGCGATGGCCCCGAGACGGCGGCGCTGGCCGCCCGCTGGGCCGGTGACCCCCGGGTCGAGTGGCTGGGCCGCCTGTCCGAGGACGAGAAGGTGGCCCGCCTGAAGGGTGCCGACGTGTTCTGCGCCCCGTCGCTGCGGGGCGAGTCCTTCGGCGTGGTCCTCATCGAGGCCATGGCCGCGGACACCCCGGTCGTGGCCAACGACCTGCCCGGCTACGCCAACGTGGCCCGGAAGGGCCGCGACGCCGAGCTGGTCCGGCCCGGCGACGTGACCGGGCTGGCGGCGGCGATCACCCGGGTGCTCGACGACGCCGACCTGCGGGCCCGGCTCGTCGCCTCGGGGCGGGAGCGGGCCGAGGCCTTCTCGATGGCCCGGCTGGCCGCGACCTACGCCGAGCTCTACGCCTCGCTAGTACCATCCCGGCGGTGACCGTGCTCCTCATCGTCCTGGCCGTGATCGCGGTGATCGTGATCGCCCTGATCGTGCTCTACAACGGGCTCGTCAAGCTGCGGAACCGCATCGACAACGCGTGGGCCCAGATCGACGTCCAGCTCAAGCGCCGCTACGACCTGATCCCCAACCTGGTCGAGACGGTGAAGGGCTACGCCACCCACGAGCGCGAGACCCTCGAGGCCGTCATCCAGGCCCGCAACATGGCCATCAGCGCCCAGGGCGTCGGGGACCAGGCCCAGGCCGAGAACATGCTGAGCGGCGCGCTGAAGTCGCTGTTCGCGGTGAGCGAGGCCTATCCCGACCTGAAGGCGAACCAGAACTTCCTCAACCTGCAGGAGGAGCTGACCGGCACCGAGGGCCGGATCGCCTACGCGCGGCAGTTCTACAACGACACCGTCCTGCGCTACAACACCAAGATCCAGACCTTCCCGGCCGTGGTGATCGCCGGCATGCTCCGCTTCACCGAGCGCGAGTACTTCGAGGCCGAGCCCGAGTCGCGAGAGAACGTGCAGGTCTCGTTCGACACGCCGCCGTCGGCCGCCACCCCGCCGCCGACGGCCCCGGCCGCTCCCGCCGCGCCGCCCGCGCCCCCGGTCGATCCGGGCGCGGCCCCGCCCGCCTGATCGAGGTCGATACCCCTGTACGACGAGGTCGCCGCCAACAAGCGCCGGTCCTGGCTCCTCATCGCCGGCTTCGTCGGCATCGTGGTGCTGGTCGGCATCGCCTTCGACATCCTCATCGGCTTCGGTGCGGTGGGCGTCGTGCTCGCCGTGCTGGTCGCCGCCGGCCTGGCGGCGGTCAGCTACTGGAAGTCCGACAGCATCGCACTGGCCATGAGCCGGGCCCAGCCCGCCTCGGTGGAGGACTACCCCCGGCTGCACAACATCGTCGAGGGCCTCTGCATCGCCGCCGGCCTGCCCAAGCCCCGGCTCTACGTCATCCAGGACGACGCCCCCAACGCCTTCGCCACCGGCCGCAACCCGAAGCACGCGGCGGTGGCGGTGACCACCGGGCTGCTGCAGAAGATGAACCGCATCGAGCTGGAGGGCGTGATCGCCCATGAGCTCAGCCACGTGAAGAACTACGACATCCTCGTGTCGACGCTGGCGGTCACCATGGTCGGCGCCGTGGCCCTGCTGGCCGACGTGGGGGTGCGGGCCATGTGGTTCGGCGGTGGTCGCCGGGACCGCAACGACGGCGGGGCCGGGGCCGTGCTGCTCATCGTGGCCGCCCTGTTCCTCGTGCTGGCGCCCCTGGCGGCCAAGGCCATGCAGCTCGCCGTCAGTCGCCGGCGCGAGAGCCTGGCCGACTTCTCGGCCGTCGAGATGACCCGCTACCCGCCCGGGCTGGTGTCGGCGCTGGAGAAGCTGCGCGACGACCAGACCGTGGTGCGGTCGGGGTCGCGGGCCACCGCCCACCTCTGGATCGAGCAGCCCATGGCCCGCACGCCGGAGGAGGGGAACCTGTCCCGCCTCAACCGGATGTTCGACACCCACCCGCCGCTCGAGGACCGCATCGCCGCCCTGCGCGAGCTGTAGCCCGCCGTCGGAGGTAGACAGCCGGGGTGACCTCACGGCGCAAGGCGGTGCTCGCCCTGGCCGGGGTGGTCGCCGTGCTGGCCGGGACGCTGGTCGTCCTGACCCGTGACGGCGACGAGCCCCCGACCACGGTCCCCACGACGACCACGGCTGTCCCGGTGCTCTGGCCCCTGACCGGCCTGCCCGCCGAGCCGGGCGACCCGGTGGACCGACCCCCGATCGCGGTGAAGGTCCCCAACTCCGACGCCGCCCGGCCCCAGGTGGGCCTCGACCGGGCCGACGTGGTGATCGAGGAGTACGTCGAGGGCATCAGCCGCTTCGTGGCCGTCTTCCACTCGACGCCGTCGGCCCCGGTGGGACCGATCCGCTCGGCCCGCGACACCGACATCGACCTGCTGGCGGCGCTGGGCCGTCCGGTCTTCGTGTGGGGCGGCGCCAACGAGGGCGTGGCGGCCCGGGTGGCGGCGGCGAACGTGGTCAGCTTCAACGTCGACCCCGACGCCGCCGAGGACAAGTACCGGGCCGAGGACCGGTCGGCGCCCGACAACCTCTTCATCGACTCGACCGACGCCTTTTGGGCCAAGGCGGGCGACGCCACCGCCCCGCAGGTCTTCATCCCGGTGCCCCGGGCCCCGGTACCCGAGGGTGAACCGGTACCCGGGACGCCCACGCCGGGGGTGGCGGTCGACTACGGCGGCACCCACGTCGACTGGGTGTGGGACGCCGAGCGGGCGGGCTGGGCCCGGCTCCAGGACGGCACGCCCCACGTCGTGGCCGACGGCACGCCGATCGCCCCGACGAACGTCGTGCTGCTGGCGACCCCGTACGGGTCGGCGCCGTCGGATCCGAACTCACCCATCGCCCTCACCACCGGCACCGGCGACGCCACCGTGCTGATCGGGGGCAACGCCGTGGACGCCACGTGGAGCCGGGCCACGCCGACCGACCCCTACGTCCTGACCGACGACGCCACGGGCGCGGTGCTCACCCTCGCTCCCGGCCGCACCTGGGTGGGGCTGCCCGAGGACCCCGTCGCGCGCCTCGACCAGGCGGCGGTCGACGCCTTGTCGGCCCAACTCCCGACCGGCAACTGACCCCGCGTCCGTAGACTGCGGCCCATGGCTGACCCCGTCGACCCCACCAGCCGCCAGACCGGCACGTTCCGCGTCAAGCGGGGCCTGGCCGAGATGCTCGCCGGCGGCGTGATCATGGACGTCGTCGACCCCGAGCAGGCCCGCATCGCCGAAGACGCCGGGGCCGTGGCCGTCATGGCCCTCGAGCGGGTGCCCTCCGACATCCGCAAGGACGGCGGTGTGGCCCGCATGAGCGACCCCGAGATGATCGAGGGCATCAAGGCGGCGGTGACCATCCCGGTCATGGCCAAGGCCCGCATCGGCCACTTCGTCGAGGCCCAGATCCTCGAGGCGCTCGGCGTCGACTACGTCGACGAGAGCGAGGTGCTCACCCCCGCCGACGAGGCCCACCACATCGACAAGTGGGCCTTCACCGTCCCCGTCGTCTGCGGCGCGACGAACCTGGGCGAGGCGCTGCGCCGCATCAGCGAGGGCGCGGCCATGATCCGCTCCAAGGGCGAGGCCGGCACGGGCAACATCGTCGAGGCCGTCCGCCACCTGCGCTCGATCCTGGGCGACATCCGCAAGGTCACCCAGGCCGACCAGGCCGAGCAGTTCGACTGGGCCAAGCAGCTCCAGGCCCCGCTCCCGCTGGTGCAGGAGGTGGCCGAGACCGGTCGCCTGCCCGTGCCCCTGTTCTGCGCCGGGGGCATCGCCACCCCGGCCGACGCCGGCCTGGTCATGCAGCTCGGCGCCGAGGCCGTGTTCGTGGGGTCGGGCATCTTCAAGAGCGACGACCCGGCCACCCGGGCCAAGGCCATCGTCGAGGCCACCACCAACTACGCCGCTCCGGAGATCCTGGCCAAGGTGAGCCGAGGCCTGGGCGGGGCCATGCCCGGCCTGGAGGTCGACGGGCTCGAGACCCGGCTCGCCGACCGGGGGTGGTGACC
>CAYTJS010000163.1:0-8798 GCA_964438115.1 uncultured Iamiaceae bacterium | reverse complement strand
CGGCCGCGGCCCCGCCGGCTGGCTGGCGCGCCGGGCGGCCAGCCGCTGGTTCAAGGCCCCCTACCCCGACCTGCGCCTCGCCGACGGCGAGACCGTGCGGCTGGGCCCCCGGGAGTTCACCAGCGTGCACACGCCGGGCCACACCGCCGACCACCTCTGCCTGTTCGACCCCGAGGACGGGATCCTGCTGTCGGGCGACCACGTGCTGCCCAGCATCACCCCCCACATCTCGGGTCTGGGCTCGGTCTCCGACGACCCCTTGGCCGACTTCGTGGCGTCCCTCGACAAGGTGGCCACCCTCGAGGGTGTGGTCCGGTGCCTGCCCGCCCACGGTCACCCGTTCACCAACCTCGACGAGCGGGTGGACGACATCAAGCGCCACCACGAGGAGCGGCTGGCCACCCTGACCGAGATCTCCCACGCCCTGGGCGAGGCCACCGTCGAGGACCTGATGAAGGAGCTGTTCTCCGAGCGGGCCTGGGGCAACATGGCCGAGGCCGAGACCTACGCCCACCTCGAGCACCTCCGCCTCGCCGGCAAGGCCGAGTCCCGCTGGCAGGACGGCCTGCTGCGCTACACGGTCGCCTGAGCCCGGCGCAGGCGGGCGCTGGACCGGACCTGGCCGTCCACCACCCACCACTGGTGGAAGCCGTCGTCGTGGTGGTCGGTGTGGACCACGACCTCGTCGCCCCGCACCACCCCCTCCCGGTACTCGATCTCGGCCTCGAGGGCGGGGGTGAGGTCCTTGCGGGCGGCCAGGTGCTCCTCGACCGGGAGCCAGTAGGCGGCGTTGTTGACGTGGGCCAGGGCGTCGAAGTCGCCGAAGCGCAGGGGCCAGGGCTCGGAGGTCCCGACGGCGACATCGGGGAGCCGGCGGCGGGCGCTCACGGCGGTGTCGGGCACGTCGCCGCCCCACACCGAGAAGAAGACGTCGTCGAGGGGGGCCGGGCGCCCCGTCGCGCCGTCGACGTGGATCCACAGCGACTCGGCCCGCACCCGCCCACCGTCGGCCCCGTCCAGGTCGGTCCGGCGCAGGGCCCAGCGGCGCCCCCACCCGGCACACCAGGTGGTCAGCGTGACCGCCTCGCGGTGGCGGGGCCAGGCGTCGACGGCGATGCTCGTGCGCCGCACCACCCAGCGGGCATCGGCCTCGGGCGCGCCGTCGGCGGCGTCGTCGGTGGCCACGTCCTGGAGGAGGCGGGCCACCCCGTCGAGGCGCAGGCGGCCGCGGGGGCTGACGTCACCGAGCCGCACCGTGACCGGGGCCCGGTAGGTTCGTCGGTCGACCACGGCCGTTCGGGGCTCCACGGACCCCGAACCTACGGCCGTTCACGGGGGACACCGGAAATTCGGTTGACAGCCTCCCGGCCCCGTGGTCGGATGACCCGGCGCACTCCGGCGCACCAGGACCGAGGACGACCCCGATGATCGACATCGCGACGGCCAAGAAGGCAGCCACCACGGCTGTCGTCGGCGCGCCCTCGATCGCGTCCACGACGACCTGGCAGCCGTGCCTCGCCGTCTCCCCGACCGTGTCCGACGCGACCCGAGTGCGGATGTACGGCAAGGACACCGGCAACGGCTTCCACCCCGCCCGACGGCCTCCGGAGCGCTCCTCCCCCTAGCAAGGGACCAGAGGAACGAGATCCGCAAGCGCCGTCGGGACACTCCCGGCGGCGCTTCTCGCTTTTCGCCCCCGGGTCCCGACCACCGAGCAGACACGACCACGACCACCCTCCGACACCGACCACGAACCACGCAGAAGGGGACCACGATGTTGGCCGCCATCCAGACAACCGAGGAGCCCGAGGGCTGGGAGGCCGAGGCCCGCTGCCGCGACGGCAGTGGGGCCCTGACCCACCTGTTCTTCTCGGAGGAGCTCCAGGACATCGCCCGGGCCAAGCGCATCTGCGCCGAGTGCCCGGTGCTCGAGCCGTGCCTCGCCGGCGCCCTCGACCGGCGCGAGCCCTGGGGCGTCTGGGGAGGGCAGCTGATCCTCAACGGGCGCATCCTCGCCACCAAGCGGCGCCGGGGGCGGCCACCCAAGCACCCCCGGCCCGAGGACCAGCTCCCGGTCATCCCCATCCCCGAACGGCTCCGGGCCACCGCCGACGTCGTCGGCGCCGCCTGAGTCGGGGGATGCCGTCCCGTCCCGCCCGTACCCCACCAGCGCCGGTGACGCTCGTTCGAGCCGGCGCTTGACCTACGGGAACGGCCATGGCCCCGGTACCGTCCGGGGCCATGGCCGGGAGACGGGTCCGGAGGCCCTTCGCCGTGGGTCTGGTGAGCACGGTCCTCGCCGTCCTGGTGGTGCTGCTCACCATCAACCTGGCCGACTCCGACGGCGACGACGACGCCCTGCCCGAGCCGACCCTGCTCACCCTGGGGACCACCCCCGGCACCGTGCCCCAGGTCGACCTCCAGGGGGAACCTGCCCCCGACTTCACCTTCGAGGTGCTGGGGACCGGCGAGGAGGTCGCCTTCGACGACTTCCGTGACGGCCGTCCCGCCGTGGTCAACTTCTTCGCCGAGTGGTGCGTCCCCTGCGTGCGGGAGATGCCCACTCTCGAGGCCGCCTACCAGGCGTACGGCGACGAGGTCGCCTTCCTGGGGCTCTCCTACAACGAGAGCGCCGAGGACGCCGAGGCCCTGATCGAGCGGACCGGCGTGACCTACGAGGCCGGTCGGGACCCCGCCGGCGACATCCTCACCTCGTTCTCCGCCGTGGGCATGCCCACGACCGTGTTCATCGCCGCCGACGGGGCCATCACCGCGGCCCACACCGGCGAGATCACCGAGGCCGAGCTGGACGAGGAGCTGGAGGCCCTCACGGCGTGATCGACGCCCCCCTCGCCCTCGCCTTCACCGCCGGCATGGTGGCCACGGTGAACCCCTGCGGGTTCGCCATGCTGCCCGCCTACCTGTCGTTCTTCCTGGGCCTCGAAGGCGACGACGGCGATCCCCGGGCGGGCCTGGCCCGGGCCCTCGGCGTGGGGGCGGCCGTGACCGCCGGCTTCGTCGCCGTGTTCACCACCATCGGCGCCCTCATCTCCCACCTCTCCCTGGCCGTCGACGAGTGGTTCCCCCAGATGACCATCGTCGTCGGGGTGGGGGTGTTCGCCCTCGGCGTGGCCATGCTCGCCGGCTTCCAGCTCTCGGTCGCCCTCCCCCACCTCGACAAGGGGGGCAAGGACCGCACGCTGCTGTCGATGTTCGTCTTCGGCGTGTCCTATGCCGTGGCCTCGCTGTCCTGCACCCTGCCGGTGTTCCTGAGTGTCGTGGCCGGCACCTTCAGCCGGTCCAATGCCGCCTCCGGCATCGCCATGTACGTGATGTTCGCCCTCGGGATGGGCCTGGTGCTCACCGTGCTCACCCTGGCCCTGGCCCTGGCCAAGGCCTCGATCGTGACCCGCATGCGGTCCCTGCTCCCGGTGATCGGCCGGATCTCGGGGGCCCTGCTCGTCGTGGCCGGGGCCTACTTCACCTGGTACGGCATCTACGAGCTGCGCATCCGCGACGACCCGACGGCGGCGGCGGGCCCCGTCGACCTGGTCACCGGCTGGAGCGCCGACGTGTCGGCCTGGATCGACGGCCTCGGCGCCACGACGCTCGGGCTGCTCCTCGGCATCGTCGTCTGCGTGGCCCTGCTCGTCGTGCTGCTGTGGCCCGAGGCCGACCGACCCTAGGGCCAGCGGCGGGTGATCGACCAGCCCCCGGCCCCGTCGGGCTCGTAGACGAAGCGGTCGTGGAGGCGGTTCGGTCGCTGGGTCCAGAACTCCCAGCGGTCGGGCACGAGCACGTAGCCGCCCCACCCCTCGGGGCGGGGCATGTCCTGACCCTCCCAGCGCTGCTCGGCCGCGGCCACCGCCGCCTCCATCGTGGCCCGGTCGGGCACCGGCTCGCTCTGCTGCGAGGTGGCCGAGGCCAGCTGGCTGCCCCGGGGGCGCCCCGCCCAGTAGTCGTCGGAGTCGGCGGCCTCGGCCCGGTGCACCGGGCCCTCGATGCGCACCTGGCGGCCGATGTCGATCCACGCCAGCTCCATGGCCGCCCAGGGGTTCTCGTCCAGCTCGCGGGCCTTGCGGGAGCCGTAGTTGGTGTAGAAGCGCAGGCCGTCACGCTCGAGGCCCCGGAGCAGCACGAAGCGCACCGAGGGGCGCCCATCGGCGGCGGCGGTGGCCAGGGCCACGGCCTCGGGCTGACGGATGCCCAGGCGCACGGCGTCGTCCCACCAGTGGCGACACTGGGTCACGGGGTCGTCGTCGAGGTCGGCACGGTCGAGGCCCCGGGCCAGGTGCTCCGCCAGCACGGCGTCGAGGTCGGTCACCGGCCACCGTCCCGTCGGGCCACGCACCACGTCCCGTTGCCGGCCTCGCCCGCCCGCCCCGACCAGGCCCCGGGCAGCGCGGCGACCACATCGTCGGCCGGGAGGTGGATGGGCGTGCGGTCCCCGGAGGTGTTGACCCAGACCAGGACGCCGTCGGGGGCGAGCACCCGGTCGACCTCGGCCGGGAAGAGCAGCATGTTGATGGCCACGACCGCCCCCAGGGCGCCTGCGGGGAAGGGCAGGAGCGAGCTGTCCCCCCGGATCCGGGGGGCGGTCTCGGGGGCCAGGGCGAGCATCCCGGCCGAGAGGTCGAGGGCCACCAGGCGCTCGAAGTGCCCGGCCAGCAGGGGCGTGGCCAGGCCGGTGCCCGACCCCAGCTCCAGGGTCGGGCGGTCGGTGGGCACGCCGCCCCGTTCGAGGGCGTCGTGCAGGGGCTCGTAGCGGCCGGGCACCTCCCGTGTGTGCCAGTCGCCGGCCAGGTCGTCGAAGAGGGCCGCCACCTTGGCCCGACGCTCGGGCGTCCAGCCGTCGGGCTCGAAGGCCACCTGGCGGGTCACCGCCCGCATGGGGTGGTCGGCGTTGTCGCCGGGCGCCCCGAGACGCTCGACCGGCCGCACCGCCGGGAGGTGCTCGACCCCCGGCACCGGCCTAGCCCCCGAAGGTGATGATGACGAGGGTGCCGTAGGCGGCCAGGACGCCGGTGACCGTGTAGAGGACGGCCTTCAGCGCGGCCCGCTTTCCGGGGCTGTGCACGTAGTCGTCGATGCTCCAGCGCACGCCGTTGAGGCCGTGGGTGAGGGCCAGGGCGAGCAGGGCCCAGTCATAGAGGCGCCACAGGGGGTTGTCCCAGCGGTCGGCCACGAACTCGGCGTCGGTCTCGACCACGTCGTTGATGATGTGGGTGAGGGCGAAGTGGGCCAGGGCCAGGAAGAGCAGGACGAGGCCCGAGATCCGCATGAAGTACCAGGACCAGGTCTCGAAGTTGCCCTTGGGCTTGCGGGCCTGGGCGCCCCGGGTGGCGGCCTTGGGCCGGCGGATGGCGGAGGGAGCGGCCATCAGAGGATCCTCCCCTCGATGAAGGGCCACAGGATCACGAGGGAACCCGGGATCCCGGCCAGGAGGGTCAGGGCGACCACCCCGACGGTGAGGTGCTTCTCGTTGTGTACGGCGCCGGGGAAGAAGTCCACGATCACGATGCGCAGGCCGTTGAGGGCGTGGAACAGCAGGGCGAAGAGCAGGCCGCACTCGAAGAGGCGGAGCAGCACGTTGCCGTAGAGCTGGTGGACCTCGTCGTAGAGCTCGGTGTCGATGTTCACCAGCGACACGTCGACGATGTGCAGCAGCAGGAACATGAAGACGAGGAAGCCCGTGACCCGGTGGGAGACGAAGGCCCACTGGCCGCTGCGGCCCTTGTAGACGGTGGCGTTGCCGGCCCTCATGACGGCCCCTTCTTCGGGTACCAGCGATCGCCCCAGATCGTGGTCCAGGCGACGTAGAAGGCGAAGAACGTGATCAGCACGGCGATCAGGCCGAGGGCGATGCTGAACACCAGCTGCGCCGTGGTCAGAGCGAGCACGACGTCGACGTTAGTGGAGGCCCTGACCGGCCTCCCAAGTCGACCCGTGGGCCGGTCAGGCCGGGGTGAGCTCGGTGTGGCCGCGGAGGTAGGGGTGCAGGGGCTCGGGGAGGTCGACGCCGCCGTCGGGGCGCCGGTGCACCTCGAGGAGGGCAGCCAGCACCCGGGGGACGGCCAGCCCCGAGCCGTTCAGGGTGTGGAGCAGCTCGGTGCCCTTGCCGTCCGTCGGGCGATAGCGGAGGTTGGCCCGCCGGGCCTGGTAGTCGCTCAGCCAGGAGACGGAGGAGGCCTCCAGCCAGGTCCCGACCCCCGGCGACCACACCTCGAGGTCCCACGACCGGTGGTGGGCGATGCCCATGTCACCGGTGCAGATGTCGATGACCCGGTGGCTGAGGCCCAGGTCGGCGACGAGGGCCTCGGCCCGGGCCATGATCTCGGCCTGGAGATCGGGGGCCTGGGCCGGGGTGGTGAGGGCCAGCAGCTCGACCTTGTCGAACTCGTGCACCCGCAGCAGGCCCCGGGTGTCACGCCCCGCGCTGCCCGCCTCGCGGCGGAAGCACGGGGTGTGGGCCATGAACCGCATCGGCAGGTCGGCCTCGTCGAGGATCTCGTCGCGGTAGAGCGAGGTGAGGGGGACCTCGGCGGTGGGGATGGCCCACAGGTCGTCCCGCTCGAGGTGGTAGGCGTCGTCGGCGAACTTCGGGAGCTGGCCGGTGCCGACCATGATCTCGGTGCGGACCAGGGTCGGGGGCCGCACCTCTTCGTAGAGGTCGGCGTTGCGGTCCAGGGCCAGCTGGCACAGGGCCCGCACGAGGGTGGCCCCCATGCCGCGGAAAGCCACGAACATCGAGCCGGCCAGCTTCACCCCCCGCTCGAGGTCGAGGATGCCCAGGGCCTCGCCGGTCTCCCAGTGGGGCACCTTCTGGTGGTCGGCGTAGCCGTCAGGGTCGGGTCCGCCCTGGCGCAGGACGGGGTTGTCGGCGTCGCTCGCCCCGTCGGGGGCGTCGACGGCCGGGAGGTTGGGGATCCGCAGCAGGAGGTCGCGCACCTCGGTGGCCACGGCCTCGGCCTCGGCCGCCAGGGCCTCCTCCTCGGCCCCCAGGGCCCGGCTCTGCTCCTGGAGGGCGCCGGCCTCGTCGCCCCGCCCCTCCTTGTGCAGGCTGCCGACCTGGCGGGAGAGGTCCTTGATGCGGCTCCGCAGATCGTCGCGCTCCTGGGCCAGCTCCCGCTGGCGCCGGTCGAGGGCCTCCACCCGCTCGACGGGGGCCAGGTCCTCACCCCGGCGGGCCAGGGCGGACTTCACCCCGTCGGGGTCCGAGCGCAGCAGACGGACGTCGATCACCGCAGGGAAGGTACCGCTCCCTGGCTAGCGTCCGGGCGTGACTTCCGCGCCCGCCGTCGTGGTGGAGGACCTGCGCATCACCTACGGCGACCTGGTCGCCGTCGACGGGCTGGGCTTCACCGCCCGGGCCGGTGAGGTCGTGGCCCTCCTCGGCCCGAACGGGGCGGGCAAGACCTCGACCATCGAGGCGCTCGAGGGCTTCCGGCGGCCGGCCGGCGGGACCGTCCGCGTGCTCGACCTCGACCCGGTGGCCGACCACGACCGCCTCGTCCCCCGCATCGGCGTGATGCTGCAGGAGGGCGGGCTCTACCCCGGGATCCGTGTCGCGGAGATCCTGGCGCTGTTCGCCGCCTACTACGACGACGCCGCCGACCCCACCGCCCTTCTGGCCCGGGTCGGCCTGGCCGACCACGCCCGGGCCACGGCCCGGCGCCTGTCGGGCGGTCAGCAGCAGCGACTGGCGCTGGCCCTGGCCCTGGTGGGCCGGCCCGCCGTCGCCTTCCTGGACGAGCCCACCGCCGGACTCGACGTGGACGGCCGCCTGCTCGTGCGGGAGGTGATCGGCGAGGAGCGGGACCGGGGCACCTGCGTGCTGCTGGCCACTCACGACCTGGCCGAGGCCGAGAAGGTGGCCGACCGGGTGGTCATCGTCGACAAGGGCCGGGTCGTGGCCGACGGCACGCCCGACGAGCTCATGAGCGGCGGCACCGAGGAGTTGCGCTTCGGGGCCGCCCCCGGCCTCGACGTGGCCGCCCTGGCGGCGGTCGTGGGTGGGCCCGTGGTCGAGGACCCGCCGGGCGAGTACCGGGCCGACGTGGCCCCGACCCCCGGCACCGTGGCCGCCCTGACCGCCTGGCTGGCCGAGCGGGAGCTGCCCCTCGGCGACCTGCGGGCCGGCCGCCAGCACCTCGAGGACGTGTTCCTGCGCCTGACCCGGGAGGCGTCGTCGTGAGCAGCCCGCTGACCGCCCAGGCCAAGGTCGAGACCACGCTGTCGCTGCGGCGGGGCGAGTCGCTGCTGCTGACGCTCGGGATCCCCGTCGGCCTGCTGGTGTTCTTCTCGGTGGTCGACGTCCTGCCCATCGACGGCGACGACCCGGTGCGCTTCCTCGCCCCGGGCGTGCTGGCCCTCGCCGTCATGTCGTCGGCCATGGTCAACCTGGCCATCTCGACGGGCTTCGAGCGGCAGTACCTGGTCCTCAAGCGGTTGGGGGCCACCCCCCTCGGCCGAGGCCGGCTGCTGGGAGCCAAGACCATCGCCGTGGGCCTGCTCATCGCCGTGCAGGTGGTGGTCATCGGCGGGGTCGCCCTCGCCCTGGGCTGGGACCCCGACGCCGCCGGGAACCCGGTGGCGGTGGTCGGCATCGTGCTGGCCACCGTGGGCTTCGCCGGGCTGGGCCTGCTCATGGCCGGCACCCTGCGGGCCGAGATGACCCTGGCCCTGGCCAACGGCCTCTACCTGGTGCTGCTGCTCCTCGGGGGCATGGTGATCCCCCTCGACGAGTTGCCGGGTGCCGTGGCCGCCGTCGCCGAGCTCCTGCCATCCGCCGCCCTGGC